>DATEGV010000401.1:0-13168 GCA_035279925.1 Ktedonobacterales bacterium
AGGTAGACGAGGCGTCATCGCGAGGCGGAAAACCCAGGATTTCCCTGGCTGGAGCGGGAGACGGGACTCGAACCCGCGACGCCCTGCTTGGAAGGCAGGTACTCTACCAACTGAGCTACTCCCGCGTATGCCCGCGTGGTCTGGCCGGGCAGACCTAGTATAGCACATCCATCCGCCCGGCGCAGCCACGACAGCCAGGCGGCGCCGATAGCCCAAGCAGGCCATACTCAGCCTGGATAATCGCCGGGTCCATGCGCGTGATGATATGCTGCCCACAATACGGCGTTCACGTAGCCGGCGAGGGGGTAGCGCGTGTTTCTCAAGCGGCTCGAATTGCATGGGTTCAAAAGCTTCGCGCCGCGGACCGTGCTTGAGTTTAGCCCCGGAATCACCGCTATTGTGGGGCCGAACGGATCCGGAAAAAGTAATGTCGCCGATGCCATCCGCTGGGTGTTAGGCGAACAGAGCATGCGTCAGCTTCGCGGCAAGCGCAGCGATGACGTGATCTTCGCCGGGGGACAGGGACGCGCGACGATGCAGATGGCCGAAGTCGGCCTCGTGCTCGACAACTCCCTCTCTTGGCTCCCGTCGGAGTTCGCGGAGGTGAGCGCGGCGCGGCGCAGCTTCCGCAACGGCGAGAACGAATATCTAGTCAACGGCCAGCGCGTTCGCCTGAAAGATGTTCTGCTGCTACTGGCGCAGGCGCGCATCGGTCACGATTCATACACAGTGATTGGGCAAGGACTGGTTGACCAGGCGCTGAGCCAGCGCGCCGAGGAGCGACGCGCGCTCTTCGAGGACGCCGCCGGCATCCGCCAGTTCCAGGCGCAGCGCAATGACGCGGAGCAGAAGCTCACCCTCACGCAGGGAAACCTTGCCCGTCTGCGCGACATCATCGGCGAAATCGAACCACGACTTGCGCCGCTCGCGGAACAGGCGCGGCGGGCGCGGGAATATTCGGGCACGCACGACGAACTCCAACAACTGCTGCTTGTATGGTACCGGCGGCAGTGGCGCGAGGCGCACACCGCGCGTGATCGCGCCGAGGCGACCGAGCGTGACTATGCGGCGCGCATCCAAAAATTGCAGGACGCGCTTGCGGTTGAGGACGGCCTCACCCTCGAGCGGCGCACCGAGCGTGAGGCGCTTGTGGCTCGCCTGGCAACGCTGCGACGAGAACGTGGTGAGGCGACGAATACTCTACAAACGACCGAGCGCGATCTCGCGGTGGCGGGCGAGCGGGTCGCCAGTCTTGATCGGCAGGAATCCGACCTTACCAACGAGCAGGAGCAGCAGAGCGACGCGGTCGCCATGGCACAGGCGCACATTGGCGCTATCGAGGCGCAGCTCGGCCGTGCGGAGGAACAGGCGGAGTCTGGCGCGCAGGCGTTGGATGCCCTTGAGAAGACGCTCCACGCCGCCCGCCAGGAGCAGGAGCGTGAGGAGGCTCGTCTGCGGGCGGCGCAACGAGATGTGATCCAGGCGCAGGCGCGGCTCGGAGCGGCGCAAACGGAGCTTGGCCGATTGCAGCGTCAAGTCGGCGAACGCAATCGCGGGCTGGCCGCTCGCAAGGAGTCCGCGGCGCTTGCCCAGCGCAAGCTCGAAGCGGCCGAAAATCAGTTGGCCGAGAGCCGCGCAGTATTCGACGCCGCCCATGCGACCGTCGAGGACCTCGTCGCGCAGAAGGAGCAACTCCAGCGGGAACTCGCGGACGGTCAGCGCGAGATCGAGGGCATGCGCGCGATGATTGCCGACCAGGAGCGCGAGCGCGCCGCGCTGATGGATCGTCTGTCGCTGCTCGAGGAGTGGCAGCGCAACCTCGAAGGGTTTGGCGACGGCACACGCGCGCTGCTGCGGGCGGACGAGGCGGAGCGCCCACCGATCATCGGCGCCCTCGCCCAGCTTATCACCGTCCCGTCCGGATTCGAGATGGCCATCGAGACGGCGCTCGGCGCTTTCTTACAGGCCATCGTCGTGAGTTCGCGGCAGGACGCGCGGGGCGCGTCGGCCTGGCTGCGGGCATCCGGTGGCGGGCGCTCGTTGTTTGTGTGGCCGGATGACACGCCGGTAGCGTCGCCGGTCTCAATGCCTGACGCCGACGGCGGCGGATTGCTCGGCTACGCGCACGACATCGCGACGTGCCGTCCAGAGTTGCGCTCCCTGCTCATCCGCGCGCTCGGCGACACTTATGTCGTCCGTGATGTGAGCGTTATCGAAGACCGTTGGCGCGACACAACACTTCCCGCGCCCATCGTGACGCTCGACGGCGATCTGTTGCACCCGCGCGGGTGGCTCCGTGGCGGCCGGAGCGCGCCCAGCGTGTCCCAAAGTAACCGCGACGCGGGCATGCTTGCGCGCGAACGCGAGCTACGCCAGTTGCCCGGCGCGATCGAGCAGGCGGACGCCGCGATCTCGGAACTGAAGGCGCGATTGGCTCACCATCAAACCGTCCAGCAAGAGCGCACGGCCCAGATGAATACGCTTGCCCAGGAGCTGCGGAACGCCGAGACGAGGGCGCAGGACCTGGCGCGCGGGCTGGCGGCGCTGCAACGCGAGCAGGAACGCGCCCAGAACGAGGTCGGCCTGAGCGACGCCGTGAGCGAGCAATTAGAGGCCGAGATTCACGGACTCGAACAGGAGGTCGCTGCCACCGCCGCCCGCGTTACCGAGCAGGAAGACGCGCAGCGCGACGCGACAGAGCGCGTTGAGGCCGTGCAGGAAGAAGTGGACGATCTTCAGTCGCGCAATCGCAGTCAGCAGGACGAGCTTGCCCGCGCTCGGACGGCGGCGGCGGTCCAGAAGCAAGAGGTCAAGGCGCTGGCGCAGCGAGTCGAGCAGCTGCGCGCGCAGGAACGCGAGCTGGCGCTACAGATGACGCGACGCGAGCAGCGCCTGCAAGCGGTTCGGATGCAACGCGCGGAACTGTCACAGCAGGTGGCGTCACAGGATCAGGCGCTTACAGAGCTACGGGAGCGCGTCCGCATGCTCAGCGCGGAGGCGCAGGCGGGGGAGCAACGACAGTCGGACCTGGATCGCCAGATTCAGGAACTCGAACGCGGCCAGAACGCCGAACGCCAGGAATTGGCGCGTGTGGAGGTCGAATACAAGCGCAGCGCCATCGAATCGCAACGCGCGCGCGACGCCATCGAGACGCTGACCCAGCAGATCCGTGAGGAGCTCGCCGATGACGACGGCGGTGATCCAGTCGAGACATTCGCCGCCATTGACGCGGGACAGGATGATGACAAGCGCGAGGAGGAGCCTGCTGAGGCGCTTTCACCGGATGAGGCGAACAAGTTGCGCCGGCAAATTGATCAGTTGCGCAGCCGCATCAAGCACTTGGGGGGATATGACCCCGACGCGCCGCAGGTGTACGAGGAGCTGAAGACGCGGTTCGACTTTCTGACGGGACAGGTTCGTGATATGGAGCATGCGTCCGCCAACCTGATCTCCGTCATTCAGGAACTGGACGCCACCATGCGGCGCCAATTCGAGGAGACGTTCCACGCCGTCAACGAACGCTTCCAACGTCACTTCACGTCGCTGTTCTCCGGCGGCGCGGCGCGGCTTGAATTGACGGCGCCACGACGTTCGCAGACCGACGAGGACGATGACGATGAGACTCAGGAGGCGCGAATACCGACGCGTGGGATGGGCCTGGGTGGCATCGAAGTATATGTCCAGATACCGGGCAAGCGCGTTCAAGACTTGACATTGCTCTCCGGCGGTGAGCGCGCGATGGTCTCGGCGGCGCTGCTCTTCGCGCTGCTGGAGACGAATCCGCCGCCGTTCTGCCTGCTTGACGAAGTGGACGCTGCCCTGGACGAAGCCAACGTCGTGCGCTTCTGTGAGATACTGCAAGTGCTGGCTGAGCAGACGCAATTTATCGTGATCACGCATAACCGGGTCACGATGACGCACGCCAACGCGATCTATGGCATCTCGATGGGCGGTGATAGTGTCTCGCGGGTGCTCTCGATGAAGCTCGAAGAGGCAGCGGTGGCGCGCTAACCCTGGCGCGCCGTGGAAGCGAGTGTGGTGGATGGGCGGCAGAACGTTCGTCAGCTTGATGGGGTGTTGCCGTAACAGGTCCTCACGCCGTTTGGCTCGTCTGTCCGGCCTCCTCGCCATCGTTTGCGTGATGCTCGCCTTCCCCGGCGCGACACACGCGGCGGGCGCGGGTCGGCTGTACGCCCAGAACCCTTGTACGCCCGTCTATGCCAGCGCGGACGCGCATTCAACACTATTGACGCAGCTCATCGGCGGCAGCGATGTCTCCGGCGCGCAGACGGTCAGCGCCGGCGGGACGACCTGGGAGCAAGCGCGCATCTGGAGCGGTGTTACGGGCTATATTCCAGCCGATCAGCTTGGCCCGCAGTCACCGCGGACTCCCTCGGAAGGCGCGTGTACGTTTCCAGGACTGCCGGATACGCCCAACGCGCCGATTCCCGCCGTTACCGGGCCAGTCGCGTTCGCGCATCACGGTGTCGTGAGCAGCCCCGCGACCGTGTACACGCGGCCGGATGAAGGTTCGTTGCCGGTCGCCGCCGCTCCGCTCGGCGCATCCGTGGACACGCGCCAATGGACCGCCGACGCTGGCGGCCGCCCCTGGTACCAGGTGAGTACGAGCGGGGGAAGCGGCTGGATCTGGGCGGCGAACGTCGCGTTGGATGCGCCGAATCCCGCCACGCGGACAGTGAATGGCCGCCCGATATGGGCGCCGATCGCTGGCAAGGGCATGTGGTTCACAAACTATCTCGCGCATCACTCCGACGTGGACACCCTGATGCGCGCTGCGAAACTCGCCGGCGTGACCCATGTGTACGCTGAGGTCGCGATCACGCAGTACGGGTTCTACGGCGCCGACTCGCTGGCTCGGCTGTTACCGGCGGCGCATAAAGCCGGCGTCGCCGTCATCGCGTGGGTGTACCCTACCTTGAACGACATCGGCGCCGATCTGCGTATGACTGAGGCGGTGCTCCAGTATGTTGGGCCAGGTGGTGAACGGCCGGATGGGTATGCGACAGACGTCGAGGAAGTTGACGACAGCGCCAGTGTGTACACCTACGGCGAGATGGTGCGGGCGCTGGCTGGGCCGGATACGCTGCTTGTCGCGGCAGTGTTTCATCCCTACGCGCAGACCTACTACCCCTACGCGGCCGTCGCGGCAAGTTGGAATGTGCTTGCGCCGATGGACTACTGGCACAGTCGCGACGACCACACGTATACGCCCCAGGAGGTCTCGAACTTCGTCGCGAACTCGCTGACGACGATACGCGCGTCCATGAGCGCGCTGGGAGCGCATACCCCGCTCCCCATCGAGGAACTCGGCCAGACGTATGATATGTACAGCGCCGATGGCGTCGACGCCGGCGGCGGTCCGACCGGGAGCGAGGTGACGGCGGATCTGGCGACGGCGCGTGCCTACGGGTGCATCGGGGCGTCGTTCTTCGAGTGGCAGACGGCCAGCCAGGCGGAGTGGGGCGCGCTGACGGTGTTCCAATGGTAGCCCGCTTGCCGCGCGCTTGACATGGCAATCCTCGCGCGATACAATAGCAGTCGTGGCGAAACCATGCGTTGCGCCCATGTGCCCGTAGCTCAGTGGATAGAGCGCTGGCCTGCGGAGCCAGAGATCGGAGGTTCGAGTCCTCTCGGGCACGCCAGGAGATCCCCCATCACATTCGGGTGGGGGTTTTTTCATGCCCGGTAAGCTCAGCGAGCCGACGGCGCAGAAATCGGCGCTCGATGTCATTCTGGCAGAGACTGAGCGCCTGCTCATAGCTCGCCCGCGCCTCCGTGGTACGACCAGCCCGCCGCAACAGGTCCGCACGCGCCGCATGATAGTGATGATACCGTTCGAGCGCCGGCGCGACGCTCAGCTGCTCTAAGAGCGCAAGTCCGACTTCAGGGCCGCGCGCCATCGCCACGGCGACCGCGTGGTTGAGTTCGATGATCGGTGACGGCGCCATACACGCGAGGCGCCCATACAACAGCGCGATCTCTCCCCAGTCGGTGTCTTCGGGTCGCCGCGCCTGGTCATGCAGCGCCGCGATGGCGGCCTGCACCTGATAGGGACCAACTTGGCGCAGCGCCAGCGCCCGGTCGAGCGTCTGCGTGCCGTCTACGATCTCTCCACTATCCCAGAGCGAGCGATCCTGCGCTTCGAGCAGCACCAGTTCGCCGGTAGCGTCCACGCGAGCATGACGCCGCGCGTGGTGCAGGCGCATGAGCGCGAGTAGCCCCAGCGCCTCCGCCTGGGGGCCGATCGCGGGATCGCGCTCGCACAGGTCCGCGAGAATGCGCGTGAGCCGAATCGCTTCTTCACACAGGTCACGACGCATAAGCGTGTCACCGGCGGTCGCCGTATACCCCTCATTGAAGATGAGGTACAACACCGCGAAGACGCCATCGAGACGCTCAGCCAGCTGATTGACCGGTGGCTCGGCGTAGGGTATGCCGGCGTCAAGAATCTTGCGCTGCGCGCGCACGAGTCGTTGAGCCATCGTGGGCAGTGGAATCAGAAACGCGCTGGCGATCTCTTCAGTTCTGAGACCGCCCAGCGTGCGCAGTGTGAGTGCCACGCGGGCATCAAGCGCAAGCGCGGGATGGCAGCAGGTGAACAACAACTTTAAGCGTTCGTCTGGTATCTCGTCAGGCTCCTCGGCGCCTGGAACACTGAATGTCTGTCGCTCGATCTCCGCGAGCGCCTGTAGTTCGGACTGTTTGCGTGTCAGGATCGCGTTGCGGCGGAGCCGGTCTATCGCGCGCCGCCGCGCCACGGCCGCAAGCCAGCCAGCGGGATTCGCGGGTATCCCGCTCACTGGCCAGCTCTCGAGCGCCGCCACCATCGCCTCTTGAAGCGCATCCTCAGCCAGCCCGAAGTCTCGCACCGCCCCGATCAGCGAAGCGAGAATGCGACCGTAGTCTTGCCGATACGCGGTTTCAAGCTGTGTGGCGACGCTCGTCATTTGCTCGTGCCTGTAGTTAGTTGAACTCCATGATTGGGCGCACTTCGATGCAGCCGTTCGTGGCGGCGGGAATCTGCGCCGCGATCGCGATCGCCTGGTCCAGATTGTCGCATGTGACCAGATAGAAGCCGCCAAGCTGCTCCTTCGTCTCCGCGAATGGTCCGTCCGTGGTGAGGGTCTTTCCCTCACGCAGACGCACCGTCGTGGCGGATGACGTCGGATTCAGAGCCTCACCCCCGCGAATACTCGCCTGGTTGTTCGCGCCGAACGCATTGTATCCCGCCATCTCGGCGGCCATCTCCTGCTCGCTCATCTTCTGAGCCTCGGCCTCATTCCCGTAGATCAACAGGGCGTAACGCATCGTTTCTGCCTCCCGCTCCGGCGTCTGGCCGGCGCGACTCATTGCCCGGACACGTGCCTGGCAACATGTTGTCGAACGACGTATTCCTATTTCGACACCACGTTACGCCAAGATTCTGAAGTCGTCAGCGAGACGCAACTCGCTCGCCGGGAACAGGTGTCCGGGCAAGAATGCCGTGAAGTCAAAGGGACGCTGGTCACGATGTATCGGCGGCGTCGCGGTTGAATTTACCACGACGCAAACGTGGACCGTCGTTGCGCGCGACTATGTGGCACATACATTGCTTTTCACACCACCAGTGGCGCGACACCTGGCGCAGGCGGGGTGTCGAAGTGATGGAGCCACCGAAGTACAGCAGGGAGTGAGGCAACCGTGAGTCGTTTCGACCGTTACAACAGTGATGCTCGGCGGTCCCTGGCGCAGGCGCGCGAGATCGCACTGCGCTTGAATCACAAGACCATCTGCACGGAGCACTTGCTCTACGGCCTGCTCGAAGCCGGAGACGCCCAGGTAGGCGCGATCATCTCCGGCCTCGGTGTCAGCTCGGCCCGGTTGCGCCAGGCGCTGGACTTCGTCATCGGCAAGAGCGCGCGGCCGCTGTTGGTTGAACCGACGCTGAGCGCGGCGGCGCGGCATGGGCTTGACATGGCGGAACAGGCCGCCGCCGAAGAGCAGGCCGATGAGGTCGGCTCCGAGCACCTGCTGTTGGGCCTCATGCGGGAAGGCGAAGGAATCGCCGCCGGCGTGCTCGAGAGTTTTGGAATAACCCTCGAGCGCGTGCAGAGCCAGATTGAGATGGGAAGGCAGCACGGTCGCGTGAACAGTATCTTCGGCGCGGAACATCAAGCGCGCTATAACATGACACCCACCCTCAATATGGTGAGCCGCGACCTGACCTCCGCCGCGCTGGCCGACCAGCTCGATCCCGTCGTCGGGCGTGAGGAAGAGATCGAACGCTCGATGCAGGTCCTCGCCAGAAGAAGCAAGAACAACCCGGTGCTCGTCGGCGACGCCGGCGTGGGCAAGACGGCGATCGCCGAGGGCCTTGCCCAGCGCATCGTGAGCGGCCAGGCGCCGGACTCGCTGCGCGACAAGCGCATCGTCTCGCTGGACGTCGGATTGCTGACGGTTGGCACGAAGTATCGCGGCGACTTCGAGGAACGGCTCAAAAAGATCCTTGAAGAGATCGTGACCTCGAAGAACGTCATCCTGTTCGTAGATGAATTACAGGCGCTCGTCGGCGCGGGTGTGGCTGAAGGCTCGATTGACGCGGGCAACCTGCTCAAGCCGATGCTGGCGCGCGGCGAGTTCCAGTGCATCGGCGCGACGACAATGGAAGAGTATCGCAAGAGCATCGAGAAGGATCCCGCGCTCGAACGCCGTTTCCAGCCCGTAAAAGTTCGCGAGTCCACCGTGGAAGAAACGATCCAGATTCTGCGGGTGCTGCGGCCGCGCTACGAGGCATTCCATCATGTCGTCATCGGCGATGACGCCATCGTCGCGGCGGCGCAGCTCTCCAAACGGTACATCTCGTCGCGTTTCCTCCCTGACAAAGCGATTGACCTGATTGACGAGGCCTCCGCGCGGCTCAATGTGGGACGCTCCGTGGTACCCGCTGAGGTTCGTACGATGCGCGACCAGCTTAACGAGCTGGAAGAACAGAAAGACGCGGCTATTAGCGTGCGCAGCTTCGAGCGCGCCTCCGAGCTCCGTGACCGTGAGTTGGGCGTGCGGGCTGAATTGATGCGGCGCGAGGAGGATTGGCAGCGACTGCGTGGTGATGACGCGCTTATTCTCTCCGAGAAGGAGATCGCCGAAGTTGTGGTGATGTGGACGGGTATCCCGGCGGTACGGGTCACGCTGGAGGAGTCGCAGCGATTGCTCGACCTTGAAAATGAGCTTCACCGGCGTGTCATCGGCCAGGATGAGGCGGTGCGCGCCGTCGCCACCGCCGTGCGCCGCTCGCGCGCCGAACTACGGGATCGCCGCCGGCCCATCGGCTCGTTCATCTTCGTCGGCCCGACGGGCGTCGGCAAAACGGAGCTTGCCCGCGCGCTGGCAGCGTCGCTCTTCGGCAGCGAGGACGCGCTCATCAAGATTGACATGTCCGAGTTCATGGAGAGCCACAACGCCGCTCGCCTTGTCGGGGCGCCTCCAGGATATGTAGGCTACGACCAGGCGGGACAATTGACCGAAGCCGTCAAGCGCAAGCCGTTCAGTGTCGTGCTCTTCGATGAAGTGGAGAAGGCGCACCCGAAGGTGTTCGACATGCTGCTGCAAGTGCTTGAAGACGGCAGGCTGGCGGACGCCAAGGGGCATGAAGTAGACTTCCGCAACACCATCGTCATTATGACATCGAACGTTGGCGCGGAGCTTCTCGGCAAGCGCAGTTCGCTCGGATTTGCCACGACGCCCCAGGAGAGCGCGGACGGCGAGGCGTCGGAGTACGCGCATATGCGCGAGGTCATCATGCCGCGGGTTCGCGAACTGTTCCGTCCCGAGTTCCTCAACCGTGTGGACGACATCGTGCTGTTCCATGCGTTGACCCGCACGCAGGTCCGCACTATCCTGGATATCATGCTCGCGCAGACCTCGGCGCGACTCTCCGAGCAGCTCATCGAGCTCGACGTGACGGACGCCGCCAAAGAGTACCTCGCCGGCGCCGGCTACGACCGCGAGTTTGGCGCCCGGCCACTGCGCCGCGTCGTGCAAACAATGGTGGAAGACCGTCTGGCGGAGGGGCTACTGCGGCGACTGGTCAAGCCTGGCGACAAGGTTCACGTGCAGAAGCATCAGCGCGAGGGATTGCTCTTCCGCACGGCGTCCAGCGTTATGGCGCTCTCTGGACCTGACGCGCAGGCCGGGACCGACTAACCCGGCCATCACAACTTCGCCACCTCGACCACGCGCGCCCGCGTCACACGAATCAGCTCCGCGGGCGCTATGGGAAACACGGCGTTAGGTGTGCCTGCCGCCGCCCACACCAGCTCGTACTGCTGGAGGGCGGCGTCGCAGTATGTAGGCAGCTCGCTTATGTGCCCAACCGGCGGGACACCGCCAATCGCGAAACCCGTCGCCTGGCGCACGATGTCGGCGTTGGCGCGTGTGATCGGCGCGCCAGCCACCTCGCCGAGCCGGGCAGTGTCCAGCTGATGCGCGCCCGAGACGAGCGCTAGGATCGGTTGCGTGCCGGCCAGGAACACCAGCGACTTGACGATCTGGCCGACCGTCGCCCCGACGGCCGCCGCGGCTTCGGCGGCGGTATGGGTGCTCTCTGAGAACTCGACGATCTCCACCTCTACGCCTAATGCGCGCAGTGCGGCGGATACTCTCTCCGCTGCGGGTTTCACGTTCGCGGTCTCCTTTCGTATGCGCAGGCGCACGCCACGGCGTTTGTCAGGCGCCCGCTTGATGGCGCATATCGTCGTCGGCGTTGTACGGTATGGAGCAAGGCTCCTATTGAATGGGCGGAAAGGGCGACACGATGAGCAGGTCAACGCGAGGCCGGGTAGGCGTGGCGTCGGCATGGGTGTACGCCGCCGGTGTGATCGGCTTCTATGCCGTCGCGGCCCGGCGCACACGCCCGATTGGTGAACCGCTCCACGCGACTGACCCGGACCCTGTGTCGCCCATGTCCGCTACCCTGGACAGGGTCGAGCCGCCACTTATCAGTGTCATCGTACCGGCGCGCAATGAGGAACGCAACATCGTGGGCTGCGTCGAATCGCTCCTGGCGCAATCATACTCGCGCTTTGAGGTGATCGTCGTAGACGACGGCTCGACTGACGGCACGCCGGCGCTGTTGACGCGGCTCGCGCACGAGAACCGGAGTGGACATGAGTTGCGCGTCGTGCGTGTGGAAACGCTGCCGGAGGGATGGGCGGGGAAGCCGCACGCGCTGCACATGGGAACGCTCGAAGCGCGGGGGGATTGGCTACTCTTCACGGACGCCGACACTCGTCACCGGCCGGGGAGCCTGGCGGCATCAGTTATGGCGGCGCGCTCGCGTGGCCTCGACATGTTGTCGCTGGGCACAATGCAGGATCTTCCCGACTTCTGGGGGCGCGTGCTCATGCCGCTGGCCTATATGGGTATCTCGCTGATGTATCCCGAACGCGCCGTCAACGACCCCAAAAGCCCCGTGGCGATTGCCAACGGTCAGTTCATCCTCATTCAACGCGAGATGTACGAGCGGGTCGGCGGGTACGCGGCTCCGGAGCTTCGCGCGACCATTCTGGATGACCGCGACCTGGCGATGGCGGTCAAGCGCGACGGCGGACGGATGGCGATACTGGATGGCCGCGAACTTGTCAGCACGCGCATGTATCAAACGCTGGGCGAGCATTGGGATGGCTGGGGCAAGAACGCCTACGCGGGGAGTCGCGGTGGTCTGCCATTCTTCGTCGCCATGCTGGTTGGGCTGCCGGCGATTGCGATTGTCCCATTCGTGTTGCCGTTTGCCCTTCTGAGCCGGCGCCATCGGGGAGCGGCCCTCGCCGGTGGCGCCGCCGCCATGTCGGCGCTGCTCTACCGCGCGCGTCTCAACGCCGGCCTTGGCGTTCCGCGCCGGTACGCCTGGACGCATCCCCTGGGCGCGGCGATCTTCACCGGAATCCTCGCGCGTTCGTTCTGGCGCGTGCGCAGTGGGCGCGGCGTACGCTGGCGTGGGCGCACGTATCAGCCCTGACCGCGCAGGCCAAGCGCGTCGGCTTCCTCCGTCATCGCGGCAATGACGAACGCGATGTGCTCGTTCAGATCCACTCCTAGCTCCTCGGCGCCGCGCACGATGTCCTCACGATTGACGCCGCGCGCGAACGCCTTGTCCTTCATCTTCTTGCGGACGGACGACGCTTCCAATCCAACGAGGCTCTTTGTGGGACGCACCAACGCGGTCGCCGTGACAAGGCCCGCAAGCTCATCACAGGCGAAGACCGTCCTGGAGAGCAGATCGTCACGCGGGACGCCGTGGTAGTCATTGTGCGCGATTACAGCATGCGTGACATCGGTGGGATAGCCCGCCTCTGTCAGCCACTCCGCGCCCACCTTGCCGTGCTCCTCGATGGTCGGATGCTCCTCATAGTCCACGTCATGCAGCAGGCCGGTGATCTGCCACTTCAGTTCATCCGCGCCATGTTTGCGCGCGTAGGCTCGCGTCGCGGCGCCCACGGCGATGCCATGTTTGACGAGGCTGTCATTGGCGTTGTGCGCGCGTAGGAGCGCCAGCGCGTCCGCGTAGCTGAGGTCCATCGTGTCAGTTCTCCACTTCAGGGGTTACGCTCTCACGCGGCAGCACGCCAAGCCCGGCGCGCTCAGGTAGAATGAGCTTGCCACGCTCGACACGCACACCATCGTAGGGGTCGTTGGTGATGAGCAGGCCGCCGTCCAGATCGGCGTAGTCCACGAGCGGCGAGATCTGCGCCGCCGCGGTGATCGCCAGCGAGCTTTCGATCATACACCCAAGCATAACTTTGAGGTGGTGGGCCCGCGCCGCGTGGATCATCGCCAGCGCGTTGCGGATACCGCCGCACTTCATCAGCTTGATATTGATGCCGTCGGCGCAACCCGCCACGCGCGGTATGTCCTCCAACGTCACGCAACTTTCGTCCGCGATGATCGGCAGCGCGCTGTTCTCGCGCACCAGTCGCAGGCCGTCCAGGTCATTCGCCGCGACGGGCTGCTCGACGAATTCAATGTCATACGGCTCGAGTCGTGTGATGATGCGAATCGCCTGCTTGGGCGTCCAGGCGGCGTTTGCGTCCACGCGCAGCGTGGCGCTGGTCACGTCGCGGATCGCGCGAACGATGTCAAGGTCTGCTTCGGTTCCCAGCTTGACCTTGAG
>DATEGV010000402.1:0-6250 GCA_035279925.1 Ktedonobacterales bacterium
CGAATTCCAGGTTGGAGAAAGTCTCACCGCGACGCGAGCGACCGGAGGGCGACTCCTCCTCGGTCATCGGGGCGCCGTCGGCGCGCCGCAACACATAGCGCCGCTGGCGATCTTCAGGTGTCTCGCCGGGTATCGCGACGCGCTGGGTCAAGCGCTGCCCTTCGGGATTGATCTCCACAAGCTCGCCTGTCGCGTCGTAGAGCGCGACACCCGCCGGCAACACATCCAGGATCGCCCGCAACCTGGCGCGTTCGGCCGCCGCCACGGCCGCGCTCGTATCGGTGTCTCGCGCCTCCACCGGCGGCCACTCTTCTCGTTTGGTCATAACGTTTCGCCTACAGATGAGATATACGCAACACTCATTTGATGGTCGCCGCCGTGGTGTCGGAGCCGGCAAGTGGCAGCGTGAACCAGAATGCGCTCCCTTTGCCCAGCGCGCTTTCGACTCCGAGGGCGCCACCATGCCGCTCGATAATTGTCTTGCAGATATACAGGCCCAGCCCCAACCCGACCCCGGAGCCACTCTGCTGCTCAATACCAGGCACACGATAGAATCGCTCGAAGAGCCGCGCCTGCTGCCCGGCTGAGAGTCCGGGGCCAGAGTCGCGCACCTCGACACGCACGCTGTCGCCGCGCATGCGCACGCGAATCGTCACCGGCTGACTCTCGGCGGAATATTTGAGCGCGTTCGTCAGGTAGTTGCTGACGACCTGGCCAATGCGGTCGCCATCCGCGTGGATCGGCAGGCTGGCGCGGTGGGGCAGATCCAGCGCGACGGTCCGCAGGGGCCACGCCGCCCGCTGCTCCTGCACAGCCTCGCGCACGATGGCAAGCAGATCGTGGGGTTCGAGCCGCAGCTCCAGCTTGCCGCTCTCGATGCGCGACACATCCAGTAGATCGCCAACCAGCCGGTCCAGGCGCGCCACCTGCCGGCTCGTGCGCTCCATAATCATATGGGCGCGTTCGAGCTTAGAGTGCGCTTTGCTGTCGGTCGCGTCGTCATCTGTAGCGGCGGCCAGCGCCTTCAGGTCGCGCTCGGCCAACTGCACGTTGGCGGTGATGCTCGTGAGCGGCGTCCGCATCTCATGGCTGGCGATACCGACGAACTCATCCATGCGCTGTTTCGCTTCAACGGCCGCCAGCTCATGCGTCCGTGCCTCGGCTCGATCACGGTCCAGCTGTTCTCGTTCGAGGATCAGCGCCACCAAGCGCACCGCGGCGCGCGCCAGATCAATCTCCTCCGGTGAAAACGCCGTCCGCCCACGCACCTCAGCGCCCAGCAGACAGAGATGGCCCGCGCGTGTCAGGGCAGGCGCTACAAGGATGGCCTGGATCCCGAAGTAGTCCTGTCCTGGCACGGGCGGCTGCTCCGACATGTCGAGGACCATCACCTCGCCGGCGTGGAGCCGTTCGACGAGAGCGGGTGGGAAGTAGTCGGTCAGTTGCCCCTGCGTCACGGATTGCCACCAACGTTGCTCGATCTCAGCTGACAGCCCTACCACGGCGATTGGTCGCAATGCTTTGCGTTCCGGCTCGGTGACGGTCACGGCGGTGTACTGGCCGCGAAATACGCGCTGTGTAAGCTCCATCACGCGGCGCACGCCGGGATGGGAAACGAACAGAGCGGCGTCACCATCTGTTCGCGCCTCACGCTGAGCCTCATCCTGCTTGGGATCAGCGCCGCCGGAGTCGAGCATCAACGCCTCGGCCATCGCCAGCAGCGCCTCGAGGATATCGTGCGTGCGCCGCTCCAGGCGCTTGCGCTCGGTGATATCCACCAACACCGACATGCCGCCGATGACGTTGCCCGATTCGTCAAGCAGCGGCGCGTCCGAATCGAGGATCGTCTTGCGCTCGCCGTCGTGCGCCTCGATGTCTATCTCCTGGGCCGGCGACACCTGGCCGGTCGCGAGCGCGCGCGCCAGCCCCCATTCCTCTGGCCGCACGCGCTGACCAGTCTCCGGCCACCAGGCCCGGTGCTCCCCGTACTCCGCGCTGCTCCTGGCTACATGCACGTCCTCGCCCCAGATCGCCTTCAGCGCCCGGTTGACGATCTCCGCCTGACCACTCGCGTCCACGAAGGCGACGCCGACCGGCAGCAGTTCAAGAATCGCCCGCAGCCGCGCCTCACTCGCGCGTATCTCACGTTCCAGGCGGCGCTGCTCGGTCACATCGCGGCTGGATTCCAACACATGGCGACGCCCGTCCGGCTCGCGCAGCAATTGCTGCCGGCTCAGGACCGTCACCTGCCGGCCGTGGTGTGTTGTGTGGATGAGCTCGCCCGTCCACTCGCCGTCGCGCTCGATCGTCGCCTCGAACTCCTTCACCGAAACGCCGTGATTGGTATGGAGTAGGTCGTGCGAGACCTGGCCGACCGCCTCGTCGCTGGAATAGCCGTAGAGGAGCTCGGCCCCGCGATTCCAGTAGCTGACCGGGCCACCAAGCTCCCACATGAAAATCGCGTCGTGGGCGCGCTCGAGCATGCTGGCCTGAAAGCGTGACGCGCGTTCCAGCGCGCGACGCTCCGTGACATCGCGGGAGATGGCCACCGCGCCGACAATTTCTCCCGTCGGACTGCGCAACGGCGCTCCGGAGATGTTAACGTCGAGTGTGCGCCCATCCGCCAGCCGCAGCCGCACGTCCACCGCATTGGCGCCGGTCAGCGACTCCCCGCTCAGCAGCCGGTGGAGTCCTGAGTGTTCCACCGGTATCGGCTGCCCGTTCTCGTCACGAGGGGAGACCACCTGAGCGCGTTGCTCCGGCGAGAAGGCGGCGTACCCAGCCGGATCATCGAGGCCGAAGAGCGTTTGCGCCGCGCCGTTCATCCTGACGATGCGGCCATCGCGGTCGTAGACAAACGCCGCGTCGGTGATCGCGTCGAAGGCGCTCTCCAGTTCCCGCGCGCGCGCCTCCGCCTCATTGCGCAGCCGCGCCATCTCCAGCCGGGCCTCCACCCGGCTCAAGACTTCACGCGCGACGAACGGTTTGATGAGGTAGTCGTCGGCTCCGGCGCGCAGCCCCTCCGCGCTCGCCTCGGCTCCGGCGCGCGCAGAGAGCAGAATCACTGGAACCGCCCGCGTCCGCGGATCGGCTCGCAACGCCGCGAGCAGTTCGAAGCCGTCAAGCTCCGGCATCATCACGTCTGTGAGCACGAGATCGGGCGGCTGGCGGTGAATCGCCGCGAGCGCGGCGGCGCCATTGCCGACCGCCTCCACCTGATACCGCTCGGAGAGCAGTCGGCGCAGGTAGCCGCGCATATCCGCGTTGTCGTCGGCCAGCACTATCCGCGCGCCATGTCCGTTCGCCGGCGCGGAGGGCGTGAGCGGGATCATCTCCGCCAGCGCGGAAGCGGTCGGTTCCGCGGATGCGGGCGCATCGTCCGGCAGCCAGCGCTCGGCCTCCTGGACGTAGGGGGCCGCGCCCAACGCCATGGAAACGAGCGCCGTGTCGGCGTGGACGCGCTCAGCCGGTAGATGCGCCGAGCCGGTGGGCAGGCGCACCGTCACGGTCGTGCCGGAGCCCTCCACACTCTCCACCCGGATCGCGCCGCCATGCAACTGCACCAGCTCTTGCACCAGCGCCAGACCGATGCCGGAGCCTTCATGCGTGCGCGCCCGCGCGCCCTCCACACGATGGAACCGCTCGAAGAGGTGCGGCAGCTCGCTCGCCGGGATACCGACGCCCGTGTCGCACACCGCAAGCTCCACCGCGCCGCCAGCGTCCACCGGGCGCAACGTCACTTTGATCGTTCCCGCGAACGTGTACTTGAATGCGTTGGAAAGCAGGTTGAGGACGATCTTCTCCCACATCTCGCGGTCAATGTAGACGGGAGCGGGAAGCCCGGTCAGCGGCGGACATTCTACGTCGAGCGCCAGCCCGGCGCGCTCCACCAGCGAACGGAACGCACTGGCGAGCTCCGCGGTATAGGTCGCCAGGTCCGTCGGTTCGTAGTTGGCCTGCACACGGCCCGCTTCGATGCGCGAAAAATCCAGAAGCGTGTTGACCAACTTCAAAAGCCGCACGCCGTTGCGGTACATCACGTCGAGTTGGTCGCGCACGGCCGGCGTCATTCCATTCTGGCGCTCGCGCAGATCTTCCAGCGGCCCCAGCAAGAGGCTGAGGGGCGTGCGGAACTCGTGCGAGACGTTGCCGAAGAAGGCGGTTTTGGCGCGGTCCAGATCCGCCAGCGCCTCCGCGCGCCTGCGTTCGTCCTCATAGGCGTTCGCGGCGGCGAGACCAGCCGAGAGATGGCTGACGAGGAGCTCGTAGAAGCCGACGTAATCGTCATCGAGCGCGCGTTGTGGGCTGACGCCGGCGACAAGCACGGCCGATGGCGTGGCCTGCCCCGGCTCGATGACCGGCAGGACCATCGCGGCATGGGGGGTGAGCGCATCCCCGTCCGGAGCAGCCGCGCCGTGCGTATTCGCCCGCGCCAATGGAGCCGTCTCGCGCTGTCCAGTGCGGGCCACACGCGCCACCGAGGTGGCGATCCCCGGCGCCGAAGACGCCTTTTCGGGTTTGTCGGCGTCCGCCAGCGGAACCACCGATGGCGCGAGTGGGTGGCCCGCGTCCGTGGCGTCGAGGCCGGAGCCGCTGACAAGCCGGGCGCTCTTTCCGGGTAGGTCGAGGAGGTACAGGGCCGTGAATGGCAGATCGGCGCGATCAGACGCGAGCGCGCGCGCGGCGCGTACACAGACGACCTCGGTGGTGTGGGCGTCCACAAGTGTGGTGGCCAGGTCACGCGCGGCGCGGGTGCGGCGCTCGGCGAGAACGCGCGGTGTCGTCTCCGTCACGGCGCAGAAGACGCCGCCAACGCCGCCGCTCTCGTCTTGGATTGGGCTGTATGAAAAGGTGAAGTAGCACTCCTCGGGATAGCCATTGCGCTCAAGTGGGAGAAATTGATCGTCGGACCATGTGGCGTTGCCCTCCTGGAGCACGCCTTCCAACATCGGCCCGATGATATGCCAGATCTCCGGCCAGACTCGCCGGCCCGGCGCGCCCAACGACGCCGGATGCTTTGTACCCAAAATCTGCCGATACGCGTCGTTATAGAGCATGACAAGCTGAGGTCCCCACCAGATCAGAATGGGGAAGCGTGAGGCGAGGCAAATACTCACGGCGGTGCGCAGGCTCTGCGGCCATTCTGCGCTTGGGCCGAGGGGCGTGCGCGACCAATCCAGCGCGCGCATCAGTCCCGCCATCTCGCTGTCGCCGGGAAACAGGCGTTCTTCATCACCCGCGAGCGCGGATGAGCCGGCAGATGTGGGCGACGCAATAGGGGTGGATATGTCGCCCGTGATCTGATCCATCATTCACTCCTCAACGGCACGGGAAAACGCGCTCATATAGTTGCCGGACAAGGAGCGCGCGTTCCCGCGCCATCGTATCGTACGACGACGGCGGAGGAAGCGCAAGTTGCTTGCTGGTACTCGGTGGCCCCGCTCAGCATTGTGTGATGGCGGGTGGCAGCAAATTTTAGGCCGAGTTTCGCCCGCGACACATCAGATAGGCGTGAGTGTTCGCGGCCCTGAAGTGCCGGCGCACGGGACGGGACCAGGCTACACCCCGGCGCATCCGCCAACACTCCGGCCGGCTTCGGAACTAGATAGGCAGACGAGCGAGCACACCCGCCGGCAGATGGCGAATTATCCACATGATCGGCGCCCAGTAGCCGGGTACGTAGATGGGGCCGCTCCCGGCTCGGCAGGCGCGAGCAATCCGCGCGGCAATCCGCTCCGGCGAGGAGACGAGCGGACGCGGCATCCGCAAGCCCGCCGTCATCGGCGTCGCCACGTAACCCGGCTTGACGGCCACCACGCGCACCCCACGCCCGCGCAGCCGATACCCCAGCGATTCTAGATACACGCTCAGCGCCGCCTTCGACGCCTGATACGCGCTGTTGCCGCGCCGCCCGCGTTCCCCCGCCACCGAGGAGACGCCGATGAGGACGCCGCGCCCGCGCTCGGCGAAGGTCTCGGCGGCGAGGTCGAGCCAGCGCACCGCGCCCAGGATGTTCGTCTCGATGGTCTCGCGCTCCTGCGCGAAGGTCCAGTGGGTGTCCTTCTCGCCCACGGGCATCACCCCCGCCGCATAGACGGCGACCTCCAGGGAGTCGTCGCCGAGCTCGGCCAGAATACGCGCGTACAGCGCCGGGGCCGCGTCGTAGTCGCGCGCGTCGCAGGGGTACACTCGCGCCACCACGGAGCCGGCGGCGCCATTCAATTCCCGTGCGAGCGTGGCCAGCGCGTCC
>DATEGV010000403.1:0-11189 GCA_035279925.1 Ktedonobacterales bacterium
GTCGCTCGTGTCCGCACCACTTCACCGGACGTTCGCCCGACTCGCAGCCGCGCCGAGCCAATTGTCGGCGTACTCGTGGAGGCGCTGGGGGCCGCCGGAGTGGCCGTGACGCCTGAGACACTTGACCGGATTTTCGCTGTGACGTCGGGCCTCGCCGTCTCGTCGGCGGGCGTCATCTAGGGAAGAGTGAAAACCGGGATGGATCCGCGCCCGCGGAGTCATCACGACACAAGGCTGGGCTTGGACTCGCGAGAGGGCGCCGTATCCTGGTAAACAAAGCGCCCAGGCCATCGCTGACCTGGGCTGGTGGAGATGGGGGAGAGTCGAACTCCCCGTCCAAACAAGTGACAGAACCGATATGCTACAGGCTTGTCCGACGATTTGATTGCGTCCCGAGACGCCCGTCGGCGGGCTTCTCAAGCGCCTGCTCGCTAAAGCTCGATGGCGACTAGCGAGCAGTCCTCGCCATCAAAGCCTGACTTGGTGACGCCCGTACCCGACCCATCAGGCGGAAGTCGGACGGACGCGCTTCACCGGTTTTTAGGCGGCGAGAGCGAGAGCTGGCGTTTTATCGGCAGCTATTGTTTTTGCCGGTTGTTTTACGAGATGTGCTTACCGGCGCCTCGGCCTGCAAACGATCCCCTCTCCTGCCTGTCGAAACCCGACATCCCCAAGAGGGCGCGCCATCGCGCGTAGACTCAGTATACCATATCGCGCGTCAACTTGCCTGGTCCGCTCGGCGCATGCGCTGCTTCGTCACCCGCGCCAATTCGCGCTGCGACTCGCGCTCGCGAATGCTCTCGCGCTTATCGTAGAGCTTCTTACCGCGACAGAGACCGAGCTCAACCTTTACATGATTCGCATGGAAATACAGTTTGAGCGGTATAAGTGTCAGGCCCTTCGTCTGGATGCGGCCCACGAGACGGTCAATCTCGCGCCGGTGCATGAGCAACTTGCGCGGGCGCAGCGGCTCGTGGTTCATATACGTGCCCTGCTCGTAGACGGCGATGTGCGCGCCCTCCAGCCAGACCTCGCCCGCCTTGATGCGCGCGTACGCCCCGCGCAGATTCACCTTGCCGCCGCGAATGGACTTGACCTCCGTCCCGGTCAAAATGATGCCGGCCTCGAAGGTCTCATCCACGAAATAGTCGTGGTACGCCTGGCGATTGACGGTCACGACTCGCGACTCATCCGACACGGCACTTTACTCCCGATTCGCGCCGCGACCCGTGGTTGGCGTCGCGCCGCGCAAACACTGTACAAATTGAGTAGGGCGCCGATTGGCCAGGCGAAGGGCGCCGGCAAAGACGCCACGCTATTGTACCCCTCGCCAGCGCGCCGCGACAAGGCGCGCGGCCGCATAGCATCCGGCGACTGGGAAGCGATGGCGTTGGCATGTTCTACCGTTTGGGCCGCGCGGCCGCGCGGTTTCGATACCTCATCCTGGGTGGCTGGCTCGTGCTCGTGCTCGCCTGCCTCCCGTTCGCGCCGCGCGTCGCCGGTATCCTCTCGCCGGGCGGCTTCACCAGCTCGAGCATGCAGTCGCAGCAGGCGCTCGACGCGCTACAGTCACGTCTGCACGCCAACTTCACCTTCGTGCAGGTGATCTTCACGAGCAAGACGTTGGCCGCGAGTAGCCCACAATTCATCCAGGAAGCGGGCAGCGCGGTGCAGAACCTCGCGCAGTCGCCGGCCGTCACACAGATCGTGCCGTTTACGGAGAATCCGTCTCAGGTCTCGCGCGACGGGCACGCCGCGTACACGCTCGTCTTCTTTCAGCCCAATGGCGGCAATGCGCAGTCGCAGTTGGCGGCGGTGCGGTCGAAGCTCGTCACCCCACGCGACCTCCAGATGACGGTGGGCGGCGGTCCTGTCTTCTACGCGGATATACAGTCCGTCAGCGAGGCCGATCTGCGCCGCGCGGAGACCATCGCGTTCCCCTTCGCGCTGCTGGCGTTGCTGCTGGTCTTCCGCTCGGTCGTCGCCGCCGCGCTGCCGGCCGCCGTGGGCGGGTGTAGCGTGATCGTCTCGCTGGCTCTACTCTACGCCATCGCCAGCCACTCGCCGGTCTCGATCTTCGCGCTGAACATCACGACACTCTTCGGCCTCGGCCTTGGAGTGGACTACTCGCTCTTCATGGTCAGCCGCTTCCGCGAGGAACTGGCGCACGGCCGACCGATTGATGATGCGATCGGCGCGACAATGGCGACCGCCGGGCGCGCCGTCTTCTTCTCCGGCCTGACGGTGAGCATTGGGCTGCTCGGGTTGATGATCGTGCCGCTCAATATGCTGCGGTCTATCGGCATCGGCGGCATGATGACCGTGGCGCTGGCAATCCTCGCCGCCGTCACCTTGTTGCCCGCGCTGCTCGCCATCCTGGGCTATCGCGTCAACGCCCTGCCCGTGCGCCTGCCCTGGCGACGTGGCGCGCATTCGCGGCTTGTCCTGACGACCGGAACGCGCGACGACGGCTTCTGGCATCGGCTGGCGATGACGGTGATGCGCCATCCCGTCCGCGTGATCGTTCCCGTACTGGCAATTCTGCTGGCGCTCGGCTCGCCGTTCCTCAGCGTCCGGCTAGCAGCCCCCGACGCCTCGATTCTGCCAGCCAGCGTCAAATCCCGTGAGGCGTATGACATCCTCGCCAAGCGCTTCGATCAGAGCGCGCTCTCGCCGATGGTCGTGGCGGTCGAGACGAATGGCAGTCCGCTCGCGCCGGCGAACCTGAGCGCCCTGGACACCTACGTGCGGCAGATCGAGGCCGATCCGCGAGTGCAGAGCGTCACGAGTATCGTATCGCTTGACCCGCGCATCAGCCTGCGACAGTACGAGTTGATGTACGCCAACCCTCAGAGCATCGGTGATCCCTACATCACCCGCGCGCTGGCGACGTATGCCGGCCCTGACATCACGATGGTCCAGGTCATCAGCAAATACAGTATGCTCGATAACCGCTCGGAGGCGCTCGTGGCCGCGCTACGCAATACGACCCCACCACCGGGCCTCCATGTATTGGTGGACGGCGGGACCGCCGGGGTCATTGACTACGTCAACACGCTGTATGGAGCGTTTCCCAAGGCGCTGCTCGGCATCGCGCTCATCACCTACCTCGTCCTGATGCTGCTGTTCCGCTCGCTGGTGCTCCCGCTCAAGGCCATTCTTATGAACACGCTCTCGATTCTCGCGAGCTACGGCGCGCTCGTCTTCATCTTCCAGGAGGGCCATTTCAGCCATTTGTTGAACTTCACGCCGCTCGGGTATGTGGAGGCGTCCGGGCCGATCCTGATGTTCTGCGCGCTCTTCGGCCTCTCGATGGATTACGAGGTCTTCCTGCTCTCGCGGATACGCGAATCCTATGACCTGACCCATGACAACACACGCAGTGTCGCGTTGGGCCTGGAACGGAGCGGTGCGATCATTACGAGCGCGGCGGCCATCGTCGTGCTGGTGAGCATGGCCTTCGCCTCGGCCGATATGGTGATCGTGAAGGCGCTGGGCGTTGGGATGGCGCTGGCGGTCTTCCTCGACGCGACACTTGTACGCGGACTGCTCGTGCCCGCCACGATGCGCCTGCTCGGCAACGCCAATTGGTGGTGGCCCGCCCCGCTCCAGCGGTTGCTGCCCGCCAGCGTGTACCATGTCGCTCCCGAGCACGCGTCTCCTCCGTTGCCGGCGGATGCGGCCGGCGCGGACGAGCCGGACGCCGCGCTGAGCGGTCGTGGAGGTGAACGATGAAACGATTGGCTCGGCGCCTAGGCGTTGTGACACTTCTCCTGTTCGCTGTAGTGATCGCGGGATGCGGCGTTCCCGGAACCATCGCCTCCAGCGGCAAACTGCCCGCCGCGCGGCCCGCGCCCGCGCAAACGTCGCTGCCGCCAGTCAGCTTCCCACAGGATGAGGCGCCGCACCATGACCTGACCGAGTGGTGGTACTACACCGGCCATCTCTATACACGGGACACCACGGGGCGCACGTTCACCTACGGCTTCGAGCTGACCTTCTTTCAGACGCTGCGCGGCCAGTTCGCGCCCTACTACGCCGCGCACTTCGCCATCAGTGACATCTCCGGCGGCCAGTTCCATTACGACCAGCGCGCCGGCTTCGAGCAACCCAACGTCATCCCCGCGAGCGGCTCAACCTCTGGATTCGATGTCAACGTCGGCGGCTGGACCGCACGCGGCCTCAACGGCCAGGACGCGCTCACCGCGTCAATGAACGGCTATGTCATTGACCTGCGTCTCACCGGTGAGAAACCCGCAGTTCTGCACGGCGGCAACGGGATCATCACCTACGGCGAAGCTGGCTTCTCGTATTACTACTCGCGGCCACTGATGAGCGTCGGAGGCACGCTCACGGCGAATGGGAAGACCCTCGCCGTCACCGGGCAGGCATGGATGGACCACCAGTGGGGTAATTTCCTCTCGCTGGCCGGCGCGGGCTGGGATTGGTACAGTCTCCAACTGAACAACAACACCGAATACATGCTCTACATCATTCGCGACGCCCAGAAACGACCGATCTCCGTCTTTGGCACGGCGGTCGCTCCCGACGGCACAGCCAGCGAGATCGCGTCCAACGACATACATATCCAGGCGACCGGCGCCTGGGTCAGCCCCGTGACCGGCGGCGACTATCCGTCCGGCTGGACGATCACGATCCCCTCACAATCGTTGTCGCTCAGCGTCACACCCCTGCTGCGCGACCAGGAACTCGTGACGACGTGCTCGACGGGTGTGGCATACTGGGAGGGCGCGGTAGCGGTTGGTGGCGCCGGTGGCGCACGGGAGCCAGCGGGCGTCGGCTACGTAGAACTGACGGGATACGCCGCCACACCGGCGAACGCTTCCTGCCTTGCCACGCCATAGCCAATGTGGAGCGCGAGCAAAAACCAAACGTCGTATTGCCGTGGTCTTGTTCTGTGATACAATAGCTCGCGAACCAGGACCGCGCGGTCAGTTCTCGCTGTCGCGCGGCGCGCCGAGGCGCCTGACGCTGTAGAACACCTGTCGAGAAAACGCGGTTTGTTGGAGTGACGGGGGGAATGATGGAACCACAGGGGAGGATACTCGACGGGAACCTGGATACCCTTGGCTTGCAATCTACACTGAAGATGCTCGCGCTGGGTGAAAAGACCGGCATCCTCACCGTGACCTCGGGCAACGAGCGCATTGCGGTACACCTTGAGAACGGCCAAATCGTTGACCTGGACGAACCCGGAGTCGCCGCGCCCGATCTCATTGATATGTTTCGGCTGCTGCGGCGTATCGCGCGCCCACAATCGCAGGAGTTGCGCCGTCTGGCCGGCGCGAACCCGGCCACCGCGATGGCGATTATGGTCAATTGGGGCATGATGGACCCTAGTGAGCAACAGCGCCGCACCGAATGTCGCGTCATCCAGGCCATCAGCCGCGCGGTGCGTTGGGAGCGGGGGCGATTTGAGTTCCACCGCGACGTGTCCGCGTTTAGCGCGCGAGTGAGCCCGCAGAAGCCTCTCAATGTAGATCACGTGCTGCTCGAGGCGTTGCGAATCGCGGATGAAAGCGGACGCGCCGGCGGCATGAGCTTCTCACGGGGCATGGTAGCCCGCTGGATGCAGGACCCAGAGTTCAAAGGCGACGTGACCGGGTTGGGACTGACCCAAGAGCAAATTAAAGTACTCTGTCTCTCGAACGGCCAGTTTCCCCTGAGCGCCATCGCCTACGCGCTGATGGTCCCGGAAGCGGAGATTGCCCAGATGATGCAGCGGCTGCTGGACCTGGGTCTCATCGAAGTCGTAGACGCGCGCCTTGAGACGGAACTCGAACGCAGCCTCGTCAATCTCCTCACGCAGAGCCAACATCAACTCTCCCAGAACAGCAAATTGAACCCGGAACAGCGTATGATCCTCCTCATCCGGACGATGGGCAATTCGATCAATGGCCTGCTGGCCCATCACGCGATTTACGCGCGGGCGCTGCGTGGTCGCGGCGAAGTTCCCCAGGCGGATGTGGCGCGCTACCTGGACAACTCTTTCGGGCAACTCCTCTATCGCCTGCAACGCGAATATCCGCGCATGGACGGAATCATCTCCTTCGACAAAGGCGCTCTGGATTTTCATGAGGTAGAAACGCTAGATACAGTCGTCCGCGGCCAGGAGCTTGCGGAGTGCCTCTGGGACGCCGTGTGTCTGTTCTCACAGCTCATGCGAGCGGTCTTCGAGCGTGTCATTCAGGACGAAGTCGGCAAGTCGCGCGTCGGTCGCCAATTCGAGGATCTCTGGACGGCGTTCTTCAGGGAAACGGATGAGGAGATCAATCGCCATTTCCATCGGCGAGCGGCCGCCCGCGTCCCGGCGGATCGCTCCGCGCAGATGCGCGGTGGTATGGCGATGGACAGTCGAGCGGCGTATGCGTATGAGCTGGCGCCTGACCCCCAGAGGAGGTTCAATTAAGTGGACGAACCGGTCGTTTTAGTCGTGGACGACAGCCCAACTGTGCGGAAGATCGTCCAACTGACACTGCAACGTGAGCATATTCGGGTCGTCACGGCCGGGGACGGACTCAGCGCGCTCGCCGCCGTGGCGGATGAGCAACCTGACCTTATCCTGCTGGATATCATGCTGCCGCGGATGGATGGCTACAACATCTGCCAGGTGGTCCGCCGCAACATGGCGTACCGCGACATGCCGATCATCATGCTCAGCGGCAGAGACGGGATCTTCGACAAGATGCGCGGCAAACTGGCCGGCTCGACCGAATACATCACGAAGCCGTTTGATTCGACGGAGTTGGTCCAGACGGTCAAACGCCATCTCGACTCCGCCGCCGTGCGCGAACGCGCCCAACAGCGCGCCATGCGTCAGCAGCGGATGCGTCGGCGCATGTAGCCGAGTGATTAGCGCGCCGTCGCTGGCGATGGGCCGACCCAACGCCGTGGCGGGAACGCCATCCATCGCTGAGTAATCCACCTCAAGGGAGTCATCGTATGCCCGTACCCAAGGTTCTCGTAGTTGACGATAGCTGGACGGACCTCACCCTCATCGCCACGCCACTGCGTGAAAGCGGGTACGACGTCATCACCGCCGTTGACGGCGAAGAGGCGCTCGAAAAGGTTATCCAGGAACACCCGCAATGTGTTCTGCTGGATGTCATACTTCCCAAACAGAACGGCTTCCAACTCTGCCGGCGGCTCAAGCAAATGGAACAGAGCCGCGACATTCCAATCATCCTCGTGAGCGGCAAGAGCACGCCGCTGGACAAGCGCTGGGGACTCCAGCAGGGCGCGGACCTCTACCTCGCGAAACCCTTCAGCAAAGATGAGCTGCTCGCGAGTGTACGCAGCTTGATCTGATTGAGGACTCGCCTCACGGCGAGCTTCTCGCGAGTACGGCGAAGCCGAGCCGGAGAGGCGTCATGCAGGACTCATTCTCATCCCAGTCGCGCAGCGACGACCAGGAGAACTCATCTAGCCGCGCGCAGGCCCGGATGGCCGAAACCCTCCAGCAGGCGCTCCGCCAATTCGGTGGGGATAGGTTGACCGCCGGCGGGCAAATGACCCCGGACGCGCTCGCCGAGCTGGCGCAACGCGCCGGCCTGACCGCGCCCGGACAGATGGCGGACCTCGCGCGGATGATGGGCGTCGGCCCGAACGTGGAGGCCGCTCCCGGAGTCGCGCAGCATATCGTCTTTCTGCTGGGTGACATTGAGTGCGCGTTGCCCGCCGAGACGGTGCAGGGCGTCGAGCGCGTCGGTGAAATGGCGGCGGTGCCGAATACGGCATCCTGGGTGCTGGGCATCGTTCACCTGCGCGGCTCCATCATCTCCGTCGTGGACCTCCGCGGATTCTTCGGCCTGCCGACCCAACAATTTACCTCCCGGTCGCGTCTGCTCGTCGTGACGAAAGGTGAGATGACCGTCGGCTGTATCGTGGACGGAGTGACAGAGATGCGCCCGCTGATGGACGGCGCGACCTTGCTGGCCCCTCCGACGAGCACACCGCAGTGGGCGCTGCCCTACGCGACCGATAGCGTCAACCTTGAGGGGCGTGTCGTCATACTTTTGGACCCCGAACGTTTGCTCTACGCCGACAAGCTCCATCGTTATCGCGCGGATTTTTCATAGTGCGGCGCCTCCCCGCGCGGGCGACCATGACCTCCGGCCCATGCGAGTACCCCCTGATTCGGCGCCACGTGGTACTCTTAGGGGGTAATTGCTACGTTCGCGGGCGTGGCCGCACACTTTCCGCGCGATGCCACGAAAGCAGACTGGTAAACAACGGTGCGGCTCGCGCATCCTATCCATTTTCGATTGATCGCAATCGCAAGCAACGCCCCACTACGTCTCAACCACGGACTGTGAGGGGATGATGCGCTGCGGGCCCGAATCGAGGAGGCCTCATCACTCATGGATCCAAATACTCGGACGGGATGGACACTAGGCGCCCGGATCAACGTCCTCATGTTGGCGGCGACGCTCGTGCCCGCCATCGCGATCGTCGCATTGGGCGCGTGGGCGATCCATCAGCCCAGCAGCTTGAACGGCCTGCCGCAGCAAACGACGATCTGGGCCGTCACGCTGGGCTGCGCCGTGGTCGCGATTGTGGCCGTCGCTGGAGCCTGGCTGCGAATGCGCGCGATGGTGCGCACGCAGACCCTCGAACTGGCCGAGGTCTTCCGGCAGATGTCCAACGGCGATCGGTCGCTCCGCGCGCCGGTCATCGGTGAGGACGAGTTCGCGGTGCTGGCGGCCGCGGTCAACGGCATCCTCGACGGCGCTCCCTCCATCTCCGGCGGCGCCTCGCCAACCGCCGATTCGCAGGACGCCGCCACCCTGCAAGCGCAGATCGAAAAGCTCCTGCAAGAGGTCAGCGCCGTCGGTGACGGCGACCTGCGCGTGCAGGCCGAAGTGACGCCGGATACGTTGGGCGTGCTCGCGGACAGCTTCAATTACATGATCGAGGAGCTTGCCAAGGTCGTTGGTCGCGTGCAAGCCACGACCTTCCAGGTCACGAACGCGACGCGGCGCCTGCTTGACCGCTCGGCTGAGGTCGCGCAGTCCTCAGACGCGCAATCGGCGCAGATCTCGCAGACCACCGACGCCGTCGCCCGCCTCGCGGACTTCGTGCAGCTTTCGGCGAACAACGCCACCGCCTCCGCCGACGCCGCGCGCGAAGCCCTGCGTAACGCCGACGGTGGCCAGCAAGCCGTTGTCCAGACCATTGACGGTATGGTTCACATCCGCGAAAACGTGCAGGAAACCGCCAAGAAGATCAAACGGCTCGGCGAACGCTCACAAGAGGTCGGTGAGATCGTCCGGCTCATCGAGGACATTGCGGACCAAACAAACCTGCTTGCCCTCAACGCCGCCATCCAATCCGCGATGGCTGGCGAACATGGGCGTGGCTTCGCGGTCGTCGCCGACGAGATCCGGCTGCTGGCCGAACGTGTGACGGAGGCCACGAAGAAGATCGCCACCATCGTGAAAAGCATTCAGGGTGACACGTATGAGGCGGTGGTCGCCATGGAGGAAAGCACCCAGGAAGTGGTCACCGGATCACGATTGGCCGACGAAGCGGGCGAAGCGCTGCGCAGCATCTATGTCGCCGTTGATCGTCAGGCGAAGATGAGCGAAGGCACGGCGCGCGCGGCCAAAGAGCGCGCGGCGACCGCTGAGGCGGTGGCGGCGGCCATGACACGCATCGCGGAAATCGCCCGGCAAACCAACGCCGCCACGCAGGACACCACGGCTGCCGTCAGCTATCTCGCCGAGCTCGCCGAACAACTGCGCGCCTCCGTCGCCACCTTCCGCCTCCCGGAACAGGCCGCGCAGGGTCAGCCGATGCTCCAGCAGCCCGAGGCGTATCCTCCAATGATTGACCTGCCGAACCTCGGCCAGGGGCAGTGGGGCGTGGATATTCCACGACTTCCCGCCCTGCCAGCGGCCTCGGGGGTCGGCATGGATGGAATGAACATGGGCGCTCCCGGTGGCCTCGACTTCAGTGTCTTCGATGGTTACTTTGGGAACGAGCGCAATGGGGCCGCGCAGATGCCACAGCAGCCGTATGAGCCGTATCCGGATTCGCAGTACAATCAAGGGCCGTTTGGAAGCCCCGCGTATCCGACGGACGCCTACTAGTCCGCCGGGGCGCTGCCGGCAACGCGGTGAGGTCTGCCGCGTTTCAACGATGGGTGCGTAACGCATGGCTAACAATTTCGACAAATTCGCAATCCTGGATAGCTTCCTCGACGAGGTCCAGAGCTATTTACCGGAGATCCAGGCGTTTCTGGATCGGCTGCAACAGCACCCCGGCGATATGGACACCATCGAGGAAACGTACCGTCGCACGCACACCATCGCCGGCTCCGCCGCCATGATGGAGTTCGCCGGCCTCGCGCATGTCGCGCAGGGTATGGAGGACACACTCGGTGAGGCGCTGGACAACCAGGCCCCGCTCGATGTGACCACCATCGGCCTCATGCGCCGCTCCTACGGTCGTCTGAGCCGCCTGATCGAAAACATCAAGACGGGGGCGGAGGACGGTCCAGTCGTCGCCGACGACGACGCGGATCGCGCGTCCGCGCTTGGCGCGGGCGGTGGGGCCGGCGCGCGCCAATCCGGCCCCGGCGCCTACACACCCACACCGGCGACTCCGGCGGACTTTGCCGCGTCGCAGAATGGGGGAGCGGCGCCACCGTCCTCGCCATCGCTTCAGATCCCAGACTGGCTAGCAGCGTTTGCCGCGCCCGGCGGCGAAATGGGTACCGGACAGTCCACTCCGTTGAGTCCGGTTGCGGGCGGGCAGCAACCACCCACGGCGCCTGGCGCGCCTGCCATGAACGCAAACGGATGGAACGCTCCCACCTCGCAGCCGACCTCCCCGCAGGACCCGTTCGCCGCTTCCTTCAGCGCAATGCAGACCGGCCAGTACGCCGCGCCGCCGCCACACGGCCAGACGCCGGAGCCGGCTGAGCCCTCGTTCGACGACATCTTGCAGTCGTTCCAGGCTCCTAGCGACGAGTCCGCGTTCGCGCCGCCACCCTCTGCCGCGCATGCGCCGCAACCTCTGCCGCCAGCGTCCGCGAGCGGCGCGTGGGCCGCTCCTGGTGCGCCCGCGACGAATCCCGCCTGGCAACAGTCGCAGCCGTTTACGCCCGCCGCTGGCTGGCATGCCGCCTCGCCCGCCGCGTCACAATCGTCGCTGCGCTCGCCCCA
>DATEGV010000404.1:0-8247 GCA_035279925.1 Ktedonobacterales bacterium
GGCGCGTATTTTGCGCCGCGAAGAAGGGAGAGTCCAGGACATGACGATAGTTTGTGTTGGCTCCATCGTGCTGCGTGTGGACGATCTCCAGCGCCAGACTGCCTTCTGGGCGGCCGCGCTCGACTACGCGCCGCGTGAGGAGCAGAGCGACGACTTCACGCTGCTGCGTCCCCGGAGCGGCGTCGGGCCGAACCTCTCCCTGGACCTGGCCCGCTCACAACTCCAGGCGCCGCCACGCATTCACCTGGACCTGTACACGGACGATCAGGCCGGCGAGGTCAAGCGCCTGCTCGCGCTGGGCGCCACCGAGGTGCATTGGAGCAAGCGCCCCCCGGACGCCGACTACGTGATCTTGGCCGATCCCGAAGGCAACCGCTTCTGCGTCGTGGACACGAGCCAGTAACCGTTCAGTTTATTCGGCCCGCCACTCCTGATGCTCGATACGATAGTACACGCCACCATTGGCGTCGAAGTACGCATTGGGCTTGCGCCGCATGCCCAGCTTCTCCAGTACGCGCCGCAAGCCGGCGTTCTCCACCAGCGCGCCCGCGCCGATCGCGTCATAGCCCAGGCGCGCAAAGCCGTAGGTCAGGCAGGCGGGAGCCGCCTCCCTGGCGATGCCGCGACCCTTCTCCTCGCGGGACACGCCAGCGCGCAGCAGGGCCAGTACGCGAAACGACCCGCCACCTACCTGGCCGGCGCCCCGCTTGGAGCCTCGCCCACGCTCACCGGAGTCTCCTCGTGCGTCTCGAGGGCATGGCGGCGATGTAGCTCGCGTGTGGCCCGCTCTAGCCCGTTCGCCGGCAGGCGTTTCCGAATCAGACCCTCAAACCGCTGCGCGATGCGAGCGCCTAGTGGGCTGCGCACCTGCGTGGCCAGGGGTGAGGTCCAGACATCGGCTAGCGTCAGCGTCGCGACCTGGCCGTCGGTAAAGAACGGATCGCCACCACCGTTGACGCCGTGCGTTTCCTTGCCGAATCCGGGTCGCGAACCCTCCGCCACCACGTACCCCGTCTGCGCGAGCTCTGAAACGATCAAGCTGCGCTCGGCGTCCAGGTCCGGCGATATACCGTGGGTTGGGAGGTAGTTTGTCCTCGAAAGCTCGACTTTGACATCTCTGGTGCCGCTGCCGACCCAGATCGGCCGGCCATCCGTATTGACACGGGCGGTCTTCCAGAAGCGGATGTGATCGCGCTGGCGAACGCTGGTTCCTGGGCGCTCGAAGGCGAGGTCTTCTTTGTGACCGAAGAGATAGAGGTTGCTGACCGGCGCGCTGGTGTACGCGCGACCGAGCACGGAGTCCACACTGATCCGCGCGGAGGTGATGAGATCAATCTCGTCGGCGCGATACCAGGCGGCGGCGGCGAAGGCAGCGCCGATCTGGCCGTCCGTGCCAACGCACTCGAAGTTGATTGGGTCGCCGGGCTGACCGTAGCGATTGAAGGAGGTAAGCGGCTGCTCTGTGGGCGCCACCGTCGCGGAGGTCGCGCGCCCAGCACTGGCGCTCTCATGGAGTCGGCGCTTGTTACGCGCTACGCGGCGCGTGGCGAGACCCGCCACCGCGGCCACCATTGCGGCGCTCCCCCCCACGACGAGTAGCGGAACGTTGGAACGCGCGGCAACGTCGTTTGTGGATGTCTTCATGGTCCGCCTCCATCTCTGGACGCGCGGTAACACGCGCGGGTACTCGCAATCCTTCCGCCGAAGTCGCGCGGATGGGCATGAGGCAGCACAAAATATGCCGACAGTTGATTGTGCGCGGAAGGGGCGCAGCCGTTGACGGGACACGCGCCCACGCGCACGATTCCTGTCACGACCCGAACGTCTGCCCCGGCTGCGCCGCGATCTGCGCCGCGAGCGCCTGTTCGGCGGGACTGGCGACGGGCAGGCCGATCTCGTCGCTGTGGGCAAGATCATTGGCCGCGTAATATATGCCGAAGCGTTCGAGGAACAGCGCCTGGGGAGCGTCCGGCGTTGGGGTCGCGCCCCGCGCGCCAACGACGCCCTGCGCCACGCAGCCCTGCGCCGGATTCGCCGCCGAGACGACGCGAGTGCGCCCGAAAGTGCTAAACGTCTGCACGTCCAGGCCACCGCTGAACATATCGTCGGCCGCGAGGCAGACCGGATTGCCGCCGACCGTCTGCCCCTGGATCAGCGTCGTGGTTTGAGTATTCGGCCCAAAGATCATCCGTACACGCCAGTTTGCCCCATCCCAGCTGACGCCAAGAACGGCGAGCTGCGCACCGACGCCGCGGCCGCTGAATTCGAGCGGCTGACCGGCGGCGACAACCTGCCCGTCGGGTGTGGTGTAGGTGTAGCTGGGGGCATACGGGACCACCGCGAGCCACTCGTGCGCGGCGCTCGCCATAGTGATGCGATTCTCGTAGGGCATCGCGCAGATGTCGGCGCAGTTAGCGGTGTCTACGGTACAGCCTGCATACACCGCGCTCGGGATCAGCGACCGGCAGTTGTCGGGAAAGTTGCTCGTCTCGCTGAGCTGCGCCGTCAGGTTCAAGGTCGCCGTGAGGGGCTTGTTCGCCGTCACTAGCCCCTGCCCATCCACGAGATACTGCTCGCCCGGTCGCACGGTGTCGCTGCCTCCGCTGGCGGTGAGCGCCGCTTGTATGGCCTGCGTGAGCGCGACGCGATAGCCCGGCTCGACGGTCGAGAGCGCCTCGCCCAGGTGCAGCACACGAGCGGGCGGTTGCCGCTGCCCATAAAACATCCCGATCACATAGCCGTTGCAGGAGTCGCCATCCACCGGCGGCATGCTGATGGCGCATTCGTGCGCGGCGAAAGGGTCCGCCTGCCAGGCAAGGGTGTGCAGACCAGGAGTGAGCGCGATGGGCGGCTGCTGATAGAGGGTTGGCGGGGTGATAGCGCGGCCGTCGAGCGTGACGCGCAGCCACGGTACCTCAACATCGAGATAGACGTGGGCATACGCGGGGCTATGCAACACAGTGGCCGTCGCGTTCAGCGCGAGCTGACGCCGCTGCGCGGAGATGGCAGTGGTACCGAGAATGACGGCCAGGACGAGCAGCGGGGCGCCGGCGATGACGGCCATCCGAAGTAGACGCTGGCGGTGGGTCAGTCGCCGGGCAAGCAGCGGCTCCAATGTTGAGGCGGCGCCGTCCTCGGTGTCGTCCCGGCTGAGATCACCGTTGTCCGACTCGCTCATACGCGCTCCTGGTGAACGCTCGCGGCCATGACGCGCAGGCGCACGGGACGAGAAGCAGACCGGAGGTGAGGATTATTTCCCCCGTGCCCGGGTCGTCGCGCGCTGGTTCACGCTCTTCGCGGCGCGACGGGAGACCGCCGGACCCGCGGGCATCGTAGATCGGCGGGCGGTGAGTGTGGCGCGGTTCTCCAGTGATGAGGAGGACGGCGCGCGCGTTAGGGTCGCGTCCCGACGTGGCGAGCCGGTGGACTCCGGCAGGAGCGTCGCCTGCCAGCGGGCCAGCGCCACCAGGAAGGTGAGCAGTGTCAGAATGTGAATGCCGGTACACCAGGCGCAGATGTGACGCAACTGCACAAGCTCCGCATAGACGAGATAGAGCGCGAAGAGCAGCCCGGCGGCGGACCAGATCAGTTGCGCCAGCCGCAGCCGGTCGGGTTCGGCCCGCCCCCGCAGGGACGCGCGCAGCGCGGTAACGGCCAGCCCGCCGCTGACGATGAACCAGAGCATGCCGGGGACCGTAATCGGGAGCTGCGTGCCTGGCACGACGGAGAAGTTGCTCTTGAGCACTGGGCCGCAGTCAACTACGCCACTCGTCGAGCAGACCAACGGCACTTTGGCGTAGTGGACGGCGGTGAGATAGATCGCGATGCCGACGCCCACCACGGCCATCGCCAGCAACGCCACCGCGCCACGCTCTCGCTTCACCACGTCCATGAGCCGTGTCCTCTCCATACCTTTCTTGCCCTCACGTCGCCGTATGCCAAATCCGGCTGGGTTCTTGGCATACGAAGTGGGATTTAGCCCACATCCCGCCCCGTGCGCCGGCCCTTCAGGGCCGCGAAGTCGCGCCAGGATGCAGCCCTACTTGCCGCTACCGTAGTTCTTCTCAAGGGTCGGAATCGGCGCCGCCGCGCAGACACTGGCCGGCTGATTGTTCGTCATCAGGCAGATGCCCGCCGTCAGGTAGTTGGCGTTGGCCACGATCTCGACGGTCGTCGGAGCCGTCGGATTGCTGAGCGCGCCCGCGATGGTCTGCCACGTCTGGCCGTTGAGCACGTCGGGCAGGTAGCCGGCGCTGACCTCGATAAACTGGTTGCCCAGCGAGAGGAATGGGATACCGCCCGCCTGGCTCGCGTACGGCGGCTGGTCGTATTGGGCGAAGACGGCGCTCTCCGCTTTGGTGGGAGTCTGTAGTTTGGTGTATCCGCCCAGGCCGTCTTGCTGGTTCGTCTGCATCTCAACGGGTACAAAGTCGAGGTACTGGCTGGTGTACGTGCTGCCGTTGAAGGTGAATGTATTGGTCTGCGGATACGGCTCCGGCGCGGGACCGGACTCGGTGACGCTCAGGTTGGAGAACGTGCCGAAGCGGCTCAACGCGACGACCATGCTCCAGCGCTCGGCGGCGCAGTACGGGCAGTATTCCGCCCCCATATAGAGGAACTCCGGCTTCCCGTCGGGGCCTTTGAGCAGCGCGGTCCCGGAGGGAGTGGCCAGGAAGGGGTTCTTGAGTGAGGCTGGTCCGACAGCGGCGAAGACGGAGGCGGGGACGTGCGTCGTCTCCTGGACGATGTCGGTGGGAGCCACGGTTGCCTTGTAGCCGGTGGTGCGGTTGGCAAACACCAGGAAGATCGCGACGATCAGGACCACGCCGATCACGGCGCTGACGATCGGCCAGCGCGTCTGGAGCCAACTGCGTTTTCCGCGCCGGCGGCGATTCTGGTTGGTGGGGCCACGGCTCCCGCGTGTCGCGGCCCGTTCCTGGTACGTCGTGGCTTTGGTCTGCCCATAGGCGGCGCCAGGTCGCTCCTGATACGCGCCTGACTTCGCGGCGGGCGCCCTCGTCTGCGCGCCGATCCCGCTGGATTTCGCCACGGCCGGCGATTCCGCGGTCCGCGCGCCGGTCGTGTTTGCGGCCGTGCCCGTCCGGTGCTGAGGCGCCCGGCTGGTCGAGCGTGACGTCGAGTGCGGGCGCTGTGGGCGCCTGGTGGTGCTCATGTGTGGCTGTATCTCCCCTGCCGGCCGGCTGCTCCGTCTCCGGACGTTACGATGACTTTGCCCCCCATTGTACCGCAGGTCACAAGCGTGCGAGCCGCTGAGCGCGTCTGGATGGGCTATTCTTTGAAGATTCTCATGGAATCCCCACGTCCGTGCTCCGGCCATTCATGGCCGAGAGCAGCCTCGTTAGGGCCGAGGCAGACCCTCGGGCGCGCTGATAACCCCGAGGCTGTCGGCGGCGGGAGCGGGCGTTTCAAGCGCGAGGCCCGGCTCATCGTCGAACTCACCGGCGGCGCGGCGCTCACTGCGGTCCTGTTCGCTCACCCAGCGGAAGAACTTCACGCTCAGCACGGCGAGATACGGGATGTTCGTCGGCAGCCACATGATGAGTCCGCCCGCCTGCTGATCGCCGAGCGCGCTGATGCCGCCCAGGCGCGGCGCGACCACATAAGGGTGATACAGGGGGTTCGCCGCGAAGGTCAGCAGGGCGCCGAGCGCCACCATCGGCTGGCAGGCGACGAAGAGATAGAGGATGGCGACGCCGTGGCTCACCTTCGGTACGGCGGGTACGGGGCTGAGCACGGCCCACCAGAAGATGACGGCGGTCACGACGAATGTCAGATGCTCGAAGATGTGCAGGTACTCGTTGCTCAGTGTCGCGTCATAGAGCGTCGGCGCGTGCCAGAGCCAGAGCGTGCCGTTGAAGAGCGTGAAGGCGACGGCGGGATGCGTCACCCAGCGCGCCGCGCGCGCGACGGCGGGCCGGCGAAAGAGCGGGCTGAGCATCCATCCGGGCGTGCCGAGCAGCCAGAGCGGCGGCGCGACGACGCAGATCAGCATGTGCTGAACCATATGCGCGCTGAAGAGGTATTCGTCGCCAAGCGTGTCCAGCGGTGAGATCAGGGCGAGCGTGAAGATGACGGTTCCAGTGACGAAGGTCGCGACCTGCCAGCGTTCCACACCCTCCGCCCAGCCGTAGCGGCGGCGCAGCGGTCCCAGCGCGTAGAAGTACGCGCCAGTGAAGACCGCGATGCCCAGCAGCGTGATCGGATTGAAGTTCCAGGCCAACCAGAGGGGACCGCTGGCCAGCGAGATGGCGGATGGGATGAGCATAAGCGCGGAATGACTTCCTGTTCGGTGTGGCGTCGGCCGCATGCGCCACATCGCGACGCGCGGCACTAAAAATCATACCACGCGCCGGCCCGACGACCTAACCACTCAACCTCCTTCCCCCTTGCAGAGGGAAGGGGGAGCCTGAATGCGAGCACCGTCGTGTCCCGCGCGCGGGGGAGGGGAACCCGACCCGGAACGCCTGCTCTCTGGCTCCCCTTCCCTCCGCAAGGGGGAAGGGGCGGGGGGATGAGGCTGCCTGGCGTGGGGCGGGGGGATGAGGCAGCCCTTCGAGGTGGAAAGCGCATAGGCCAGTTGGGCGGCGCGGGCGACTACGCGCAGGCTACGAGAGTATACTGCCGTTTGACGGGCCGACCAGGCGCGGAGTTGTGGGGTGGCCGGACGGGGAGCGCGATGGCCAGGGAGACAACACTCGAACGCGGAACGACCGCGACACGCGGCGCACGCACGGAAGCAAGCGCGCGGCGACGTTGGGTATGGATGCCGCGGATAGACTGGCCGGTCACGCTGCTGTTGGCGCTCAGCGTGGCGCTGCGGCTCGGGCTCGCGGCGCGCGGCTGGCCCGTCCTCGACAGCGACGAGGCGACGATCGGACTGATGGGCAAACATATCCTGTCCGTCGGGGAGCTGCCGATCTTCTTCTACGGGCAGCACTATATGGGGCCGATTGAAGCCTACGTCGCCGCCGGCTCATTCGCGCTGCTGGGCGTGGGAACGTTTGCCCTGCGCGTGGCGATGGTGGCGCTGACCACCGGGTTCCTGGCCTGCGCCTACCTCCTGGGCCGGTTCGCCTATGGGCGCGCGGCGGGGCTACTGGCGCTGGCGTTCCTGGCGCTGGGGCCAGTTATCGGGCTGCTGCGCGAGCTTGCGGGCATCGGCGGCTACCAGGAGACGCTGCTCTTCGGCGCGCTGATCCCCCTGCTCGTCTACGCCGTCATTCGTCCGCCTTCGATGGAAGAAGGACGCTGGTCCTGGTGGAGACGGGGCGACCGCCTGCCGCTCTACACCGTGCTCGGGCTGGTCATCGGGCTGGGCGTCTGGTCGGACGAGCTGATCTTGCCGTTTGTGGTCGCACCGCTCTGCGTCCTGGCCGTCGCGCGGTGGCGGGCCATACGCGGGCGTGGTGGGCTGGCGCTGCTGGCGGGCATCGTGATCGGCGGCTTACCCTTCATTGTGTACAACCTCACCCATCACCTGCAATCGTTCACGGAGGCCACCGGACGCACCCTCGCGCCCAACGGGAGTGTCGCGGCGCCGGCGGGAACATGGCCGCAACAACTGCTGGCAACGCTGCGTGTGGCCGTGCCGACGGTCTACGGCGACCCCCACGTCTGTCTGGATTCCGGGCTGCCGCAGCGAGACTTCACGAGCTATCCGGGGTCACTGCTGCGCATCGGGACCAACGCCACCTGTGACGGCTCGAATCTGGCGTTTTCCGCGCTGATCCTGGGCATCTTCGCGTTGGTTGGTTGGCGGGCGCTGGTCGCCCTGCGCGGGGCGCGACACGTCGGCGAGACCCCGGCGACGAATGAGGACGGCGTGGACCGCGCGGCGCTCTGGCTGCGTGTCATGCTTGTCGGGGCGGCGCTGCTGACGGTCGCGCAGTACACGCTCAACCGGCTCGACGTAGGCATCACCGAGTTCGACAGTGTGCGTTACCTGCTGCCCCTGCTCATCACGGTTCCTCTCCTGATGGGCGCGCTCTGGGCGCTGGCGCGGCGCGGGGCGAGCGGATGGTCCTTCGGGTGGAGGGGAGCGCGCTGGCGGGAGCGTGGGCCGCGCGTGGCGGCGGCGGCGACGCTGGCGGCGCTCTTCGCCTTCGCGCTGCTGGGCCTGCGGGCAACGGTGGCAACCGCGTCAGATGGGCGCGTGTACGCGCTGCCCACGCCGCCAAACGACGCGCGCATCCTGGCGGAGCTGCGCCGCGTGAGTGTCACGCGCTT
>DATEGV010000405.1:0-13554 GCA_035279925.1 Ktedonobacterales bacterium
CGGGCCAGGGCCAGCGCCTCCGCGTGGGTCGCCACGTCGCCCTCGATCTGGGCCTCACGCACACGTTCAAGCAGGCGGCGAATCGCTGGGCCAGGTTGCGCGCCAAGTTCCTGAATCAGGTCGCCGCCGGTGAGCAGTGGCGGCGGGATGAGTCGAGCGCGGTCCGCGAAGTAGAGCGCGACAATCGCCCGCGCCCGCTCAGCCACCACGCGCGCCTCGTCCTCCTCGCGCTGCCCATCCGCCGCGAGCGCCGTGGCGCAGATGGCCGCCGCTGTCAGCACGTCAACGGTCTCCTCGCCGGCAAGCGCGAAGAGTCGCCGCAGGTCGCGCTCATCCGGCTCGTGCACGGCGAGCATGCGCGCGGTGAAGCAGGCTCGCGCCTCGATCCCGTAAGCGATGGAGCGCGCCGCTGGCGATAGCGTACGAATGAGTGACGCGGGCCCGATAACGCTGGGCGACTCCACATCATCAAGCGGCGGCTCATGCGTGGTCTCCGCGTGTAGCAACAACCCCCAGCGTAGCGCCACCAGGCGTGACAGTCCGGACGGCAGCGCGGCGGCGTACCACGCGCGCAGCGGCGCATCGGGCGCGAACACTGCTTGCTCAGCCTCACCCCGCGGCTCCGCCTCTTGTAATCGTTCAGTCTGCCGCATGCACGCCAGCGCATGCGCCGCTCTGGCGTCGCTGGCGAGCGTCGGCAGTAGCCGGGCCAGCGCGCCGCAATCGCGCAGAAAGGCGAGGCCATCGGCGCATCCGGACGCCGCCAAAAGCAGGTTCATCTCGAACGGCAGGCGATCCGGGGGCAGTGTGTCAAGCATCGGCGCCGCCTCCCAGGCCAGCGCCAGCGTCTCCGGCGTCGGCTCCAACTGGAAGCGGGCGATGAGCCGCGCGCCACGCACGATGCGTCCGGGATCGCGCCGCAATGATTGTTCCCCGGCAAGGCGCAGCCGCCGCCGCGCCAGATCTTCGCGCCCGCCAAGCGGATCGAGGAGGCCCGACAGCGCCGCCGGTCCATCGTCGCGGGACGGGAGCAGGGCGTCGCGCCAGGAGTGGATGGGCAGCGCCATCGCGTTCACGGTGTAGTCACGCTCGCGCAGGTCATCTTCGATGCGCTCTCCACGCAGCGGCGCGATATCCATCTGGAGGGCGACTTCGCCATCGGAGCGCGCGAACGCCACACGGACGGACCGGGGCAGCGCGGCAACGCTCGCCCCGAATTCAGCGCGCAATGCGCCGGCCAGGCTCATTGGATTGGCGGACGTGACGACATCCACATCTTCACTGGGAGCGCCGAGCAGAACGTCGCGCGGTACGCCGCCCACGAGCCACGCCGAGCCATCTGTGCGCGCCAACGCCGTGACCAGCGCCGCGAAGATCGCCTCCAACCGCCCCGGCAACGCGGCTACTCCTCGCCCAGCGTATCGCGCTCGACCACGCGAATCTGCTCCGGGCGCAGAGTCGCCAGCACGCGCGGATCGCCGGTGGCCGCATCGAGAAACTCGACATCGAAGAGCGGCGGCGTCTGATCGCGACGGTGTACGACCATGCCGCGCGCTCCCTGAGTCAAGCGATCCACACCCGCGCCTGCCGCCGCGCCGCCGGCGACGACCCAGGCCGGCTCCACGGCAATGTCCGCGACCAGTTCGACGACATCCATCTCTTCTGGTTCCACGAGCATGCTCCTTTTTCCTCCAATAGGCGAGCGCGACCTCCGCGCTTTCGCGGGCGACGCCGCCACCCGCGTCCTTCTCGCGTATTGTACACGCTGCCGCCGCTCTCGTCTTCGGCGCGCTGTGCCATGACACGTAGAGGTGGGCGCGTCTCATGGGTTCGTGCGCGAGACGACGAGACTTGATGTTTACCCATGTGTTGTGATACCCTTAACTATCGGGGACAAATGCGTCCCAAGCCATGTGAACACGGTGGTTCACGCCAACTGCTACCATGGAGGTGTGGTAAGAAATCTATGCAGAGGTATAGCTGCGAGAGCCTTCTCGGCGCTGTCGGACGGGTGTTGGACGAAGCTGATGTACGGCGTTTCTCCATCACTGATGTGGAGAACGGTCTGCTTGTAGAGACGTTCGATGGCGAGCAGCAACTTGCGTTGAATTTCGGACTGCCAGATCTCGTAGAACTTGTTGACAAGACATCCCGTGACGACCGCGCCCCCAACTACGAGCGCAGTTACGGGCGGGATGAGAGCACCCTACGCGCGTTCCTGGAGCGACACTCGCTGGTTGGCGCGAGCCGCTAGCCGGTCTGTCGGAAGAAACCAGTCAATCCTTCGTTCGTCGGGGACCATGCCCATTCGTGGGTGGTCCCCGTCGTTTGTGTTGCCGACCGCGCGCGTCGGTGGTGTACACTCCAATCATTACGCTGTTTTTTGCGCACTTTTTAGGATGTTGCGGCGAGGGCGAAGACATGCCTGCGAAGCGGTCCACCAGCGCGCCGGCCGGGAAATCGCCGGCGGGACGCTCTACCATCACGCGCGGCCCGGCGGTACGCGCCGCGTTTCTGAAGTACTTCGAAGAGCGCGGCCACCGGCGTGTGCCAAGCTCCTCCTTGATCCCCCATAACGATCCAACCGTGCTGCTGACGACCGCCGGCATGCAGCAGATGATCCCATACTTTCTCGGACAGGAGACGCCGCCCGCCACGCTGCTCACCTCAGCGCAGAAGTGCTTTCGCACCACCGACATTGACTCTGTGGGCGACGCCTCGCATCTGACGTTCTTCGAGATGCTGGGCAACTTCTCGGTCGGTCAGTATTTCAAGCGCGACGCCATCGCCTACGCCTGGGACTTGCTGACGAAGGTGTACGGCCTGCCGGCGGAGCGGCTCTTCCCGACGGTTCACCCGGACGACGACGAGGCGCCCGCTCTCTGGCAGGAGATCGCCGGCTTCCCCGCCGATGGCGTCACGCGGCTGGAAGACAATTGGTGGGGACCGCCAGGAGCCTCTGGGCCGTGCGGGCCGGACTCCGAAATCTACTACGATCGCGGCGCGGAGCTGAGCTGCGGCAACGCTGATTGCGGGCCGGGCTGTGATCGCTGCGAGCGGTACCTGGAGATCTGGAACCTTGTGTTCATGCAGTTCTATCAGGACGCCGACGGACACCGCACGCCCCTCAAGCAGCGCAATATTGACACGGGAATGGGTCTGGAGCGCCTCTCGATGGTGCTCCAGGGCAAGAACTCCGTCTTCGAGACGGATCTTTTCCGTCCTATCATTGATCGGTTCGCCGCGCTCGCCGGCACGCGCTATGGCGAGAATCCCGACCATGATCGCGCCCTTCGCGTCATCGCCGATCATGGCCGCGCGCTGGTCTTTCTCGCCGCGGATGGCGTGCGCCCGGAGAACACGGGGCGCGGGTATGTCATGCGCCGTGTGCTGCGCCGCGCGGTGCGCTACGGCAAACTGCTCGGCCTGGACGAACCCTTCCTGGCGAACGCCGCCGATACGGTCATCGAGTTGATGCGCGGTCACTACGCCGAGTTGGCCGAACGGCGCGACCAGATCATCGAAGCGCTGACCCTGGAAGAGCAGCGTTTCAGCGAGACACTGAGCGTGGGGCTGGCGCTGCTACAGCGCGAGATCGGCGAGTTGAAGGCCGCCGGCAAGTCGGTGGTTCCCGGCGAGCTTGCCTTCCGGCTCTACGACACGCACGGCTTCCCGCTCGACCTCACCGAGGAGGTCGCCCGCGAGCACGGGTTGAGCGTAGATCACGCGGGCTACGACGGCGCCATGCAGCGCCAGAAAGAACAGGCGCGCCAGACGGACGTGTTTGTTCGCAGACAAGAGGAGGAAGCGTGGACGCATCTGGTGAAGACAATTCCCGCGACCACGTTCACGGGATATCGAGAGACAGCGGACAGCAGCGAGATCGTCGCGATCCTCGTGGACGGCCAGCCGGTGGACAGCGTGAGCGCGCCACAGGCGGCCGCGCTCGTGCTGGCGGGGACGCCGTTCTACGCGGAGGCGGGCGGCCAGGTGGGCGACCTGGGGATGATCGGGGCGCAAAGCGGCGCGTTCCAGGTCAGCGATACGAAGCGCCCCGTACCTGGCCTCATCGCGCACTACGGCAAGATGACGCAGGGAACGCTGCGGGTCGGGACGGAGGTCCGCGCCGAAGTGGACGCGCCGCGCCGGCTGGCGGTGATGCGCAATCACAGCGCCACCCATCTGCTGCACCGGGCGCTGAAAGACGTGCTGGGCGACCAGGTCAACCAGCATGGCAGCCTCGTGGCGCCAGACCGGCTTCGGTTCGATTTCAATCTGCCGCGTCCGATGACGACCGAGGAGCTCCGCGAGATAGACCGCAAGGTCAACGAATGGGTGCTCGACAATTCGAGCGTGACGACCGACGTCCTGCCGTATCGCGAGGCGATCGCGACCGGCGCGATGGCCCTGTTCAGCGAGAAGTACGGGGATCTGGTGCGCGTCGTGACGATGGGCCGCAGTCGGGAGCTCTGCGGCGGGACACACGTGTCGGCGACCGGCCAGATCGGCGTGTATCTGACCGGCCAGGAGGCGAGCGTCGGGGCGAATATCCGGCGCATCGAGGCCCTGACGGGTTTCGGCGCGCAGGCCCACCTCCGCGCCCGGAGCGAACTGGCTACGAGCGCGGCGGAACGGCTCCAGACGACACCGGATTCGCTGGTCGAGCGCGTCCAGCAGCTTCAAGAGGAGCTGAGCGAGGCCCGGCGCGAGCTCCGCAAGGCGCAGAGCGCCCAGGGACGCGAGGAGGCCCAGCGTCTCGCTTCAACCGCGGTCCAGGCGCGGGGCGTTTCCGTAGTGGCGGCGGTCGTGCCGGCGACGGACGACCGTTCCCTGCGCGAGATGGGGGACGTGATTCGCGGGCGACTCGGTACCGGGGTGATCGTGCTGGCCTCGACACTGAACGACCAGGCGCGTTTCATCGTGACCGTGGACGACAGCCTGACGAAGCGCGGCCTGCACGCCGGGAATATCGCCCGGACACTCGGCGAGCGCCTGGGCGGCCGGGGGGGCGGACGCCCGGATTCAGCGCAGGGGGGCGGTCGCGCGGTGGACCACCTGCAAGCGGTCGTCGCGAGCGCCCCTGACATCATCGCCAGCGCCCTCTCGTAAGCCGGTTGACTTGAACCCCGGCCCCGAAGAACCTAACCCCGCAGCCCCCTTCCCCACGGGAGGGGAAGGGGCGGGGGATGGGGAAATCTGCGTCGCCCCCTCGCCGCATGCTGACGATTTCGCGCTACGGTCGCTTGGCGAGCGCCCGCACGGGCAGTTTGCGCGGGCGGCGAGTCCCGGCATTGAGGGATCTAGCGAGCGCGGCCGGTTCCGAGCGTTCAACATGGTAGGCGTCTCCGCCAAGGAAGCGCGCGAGGTCTTCGAGCGCGGCGCGTAGCCCCACGATCAGCGCGTCGTCCATGGTGACGCCCGGCTCGAGGTAGACGGCGCGGGCCACGAGACGCCGTTCCTGCCGGAACATCTTGAGATCCATGCGGCCAACGATGCGCCCCTGATGCAATATGGCGAGGCAGTAGTAGCCGTAGCGGCGCTTCTCAGGGAGGACATAGGCCTCGAAACAGACCTCGTAGTCGAAGAGGGCGCGCGCGCGGGCGCGGTCCCAGATCAGGCTATCGAAGGGCGTGAGCAGGGTGGTGCGAGCGGGACTGTTGCCGGCGCGGAGCCATTCGAGATCGGCCAGGCGGTCTGTTGCGACGTAGGCCGGCTCGTCCAGGCCGGCGACGGTGGCGGGAAGGAGCGTTTTCGCGCGCACGCGCTCGTCAAGCAGGGCAATCGCCGCGTCGCGTTTCGTTCCGCGTTCTCCGTTCGGGAAGGCGTGCTTGTAGTAGTCGCGCAGCCGGAAGTAATCCCACAGCCAGGATGGGGTGACGACGCCGAGCGCGCGGATTGTACGGTCTACGAAATGATGGAGCACTTCCAGGGAAGTGGGCAGGGTACCGTCGTCCGTGGGAAGCGCGCCATCAAGCGCCCCGGCGAGCACGCGCTCACGCAGGTCGTAGACTTTCTGGCCGCCGCGCCGGCTGGAGATCATCAATTCGCCAAGCGTCCAGAGCACATCCAGCGCCTTGCGACTCTCTTTAGGGCCATACCAGTCCCAGGCGGCCGGGCGTGGCGCGGTGGGGTCGCGCTCGAAGTCGGCGGAGGCGAGGGGGCCGCGCGCGCGAATGTCGTCGAGCGTCTGCTGGACGATGTGCGGGTTGTCGTCCTTCCACTTGCGCAGGTCCGACCACATGTGATCGTCCCAGGCGCCCAGCATATCCACGCGATAGTAGCGATAGTCGGACATGGGCACGATGGAGGCGGCGTGGCTCCAGTACTCGAACACATCGCGGTGTCGGGCGAGCATAGCGTCGAAGAGGGCGGGGTCGTAGGCGCCTAGACGGCTCCAGAGCACGAGATACTGCGAACGCTCGATCACGCTGATGGTGTCAATCTGCACGACGCCGAGCCGCTCGATGACGGCGCGCAGCTCGTCCAGGCCGGGCGCGGAGGTGGGAGTATGGAGAAGACCCTGGGCGGCGAGCATGAGGGCTCGCGCCTCCTCGCGGCTCAGTCGCAACGGCTCAGTCACGAATCATCTCCCTCATGGTCACTGGCGCTCCACTTGCGTTGAATTGTAGCTCAGACGTTCTACTTCGCTCATGCGCTGGACGCTGGCGGTATACTCAGGACGGCGGCTCATTCCGCGGTCCTAATCTTCAGTTCCTTTTTGGGGGTAGGCTTCCGGAACGGCAGGCGGTCGGCGGCTGGGCGAGTGGGGTGAGGAGCACGCGTGAGGACGACGATGCGACGAGGGTGGACGCGCGCACTTATTCCGGCGCTCTTTATGATGTTCATCGCGCTGGGGGCGGGCTGCGCGGGCGGCGGGAAGGCCAACACGTCGGCGACGCAGCCGGGGGGCGCGGGTACGGGAACGACGCCGGGCGCGACGATGCCGGATAGTGGACTCTCAGCGACGGCGACCGTCCTCGCGCAGACGCCGACCGTGACGCCGAAGCCGGGAACCGGGGGCCAGCAAGGGTTGGCCGAGTTCTGCGCGCAGCCAGCGAGTGTCGCGGTCCAACTGCCGGCGAGTGTGCCGGCGTATCCGAACGCGCAGCTCCGGGTGAGCCAGACGTCGGCAGGCGACGGCATCTACGGGCTGTGTACGGCGGACAGCGTGGATGCGGTGGCGAGCTATTATACGGCGCAGCTTCCCGCGAAGGGCTGGCAGTCGCCGCGGAGCACGACGATCCAGAACGTCCAGCAATTGACGGCAAGTCAGGGCAACGCGCAGGTGATCGTGACGATCGAGCCGGATGCGCAGATCAGCGGGACGACGCAGATCATCATTCTGACGAGCGGGGTGAGCGGGTAGGCGGATTCTCCTCATCGCGTCGAACGACGATGCGCGCGCCGACCCACAACTGAAGGGAACGTCGGAGTGTTCTCGAGTACTGACCGGATCTACGACCTCGAACATGTGCGCGAAGCGGACGCTCCGTATATGGCTGTGCATACCGTGGGGTACACCTACACCCTGCATCGCCATCACCAGGCTCGTGAGGGCGATCCGCGCTCCGGCGCCTCAGGTGTCCTCATCGCGGGCGACCACAACGGGACCCACATAGACGCCCTGTGTCATCAGGCCGAGGGGATGGCGCTCTGTGGCGGGATGCAGGTTGACGGGCATGTGCAGACTCCAACCGGATTCGCCTCGTTGGGAGCGGAGACGATCGCGCCCATTTTAGGGCGTGGCGTGCTGTTGGACGTCGCGGGACATCGTGGGATTCCGGCGTTGCCGCTCGAGACGACCGTATCGCGGGCTGAGCTGGAAGCCGTGGCTGAGGCTCAAGGGACGCATATTGGCAGCGGCGACGTAGCCCTGGTCCGGACCGGGGCCGGAACGCTCTGGGACACGCCCGCCGACTATGTCCGAGCGGCCGGTATCGCCGCCGATGCGTCAGAGTGGCTTGCAACGTTGGGGGTCCGGGCGGTCGGCGCGGACAATATCGCCTGGGACCTGGATTCACCGACGCTCGATCCTATGACCCAGACTACGCTCCCCGGCCACGTCATCCTCCTGGTCCGGCACGGGATCCACATCATCGAGAATCTGTATCTCGAAGAGCTGGCCAGGGATCATGTCTATGCGTTTAACTTCATCTGCATACCGCCCAAGCTCAAGGGCGCGACTGGCAGTCCCGTGCGTCCGCTGGCCATAGTACGAGGGTGACGCCTCTGAACGGCGCTCCAACGTGTGGTGAGTCTCGCGGCCATGAATGGCCGGCGCACGGCACGAGCAGTGGGCTGAAGCCCTCACGGTATGTCGGCAACCCATCCAAACTCGGCGTCACTCGTCGTCGCGCTGTCTCCGGTCGGGAACGACGTGTAGCTCGGCCCCAGCGCCCGCTCGCAGCAGACGATCCACCAGCGAGCCGCGCAGCGCGTCACGCCAGGAGCGCCGCTCCGACTGACCGATGACAATCTGCGTGATATGCCGCGCGCGCGCCAGCCCGGCCAGTTCTTCCGCGACGTTGGCGCCGTTGAGGCGGACGACCTCAGCGCCGAGGTCCTCGGCCAGACGCGCCATGTCGGCGAGAGCTTTTTCGGAGCCAGCGTCTCCAGCCGGCGATGCGACGGTCGCGGCCAGTAGGGGCGCCTTCAGGCCGCGCGCCAGGCGCCAACCACTGCGCAGCAATTGGCGCGAACGCGGCTGGCCATCGAAGGCGACGAGAACACGCTCGGTCGCTGCCCCGCCCCAGAGTCGCGTCTCCGCTGGAGTCCCGGGGATCATCAGGTGTTCAAGTTGCGTCTCCGTCTTCTCCGCCGTACGGCGCAGGGCTAGCTCTCGCAGCGCCGTCAGGTTGCTGATCGAGAAGTAGTTTTGCAGGGCTTTTTCGGCGCGCTCCGGGGCATAGACGTTGCCATGCCGTAGCCGCGAGCGCAGCGCCTCTGGTGAGATGTCTACCAGTTCGACTTCGTCGGCTTCGTCCAGCAGGCGATCCGGCGCCGTCTCGCGCTGGGTGACGCCGGTGATGGATTCGACGATATCGTTGAGACCCTCGAGATGTTGCACATTGAGCGTGGTGATGACGGTGACACCGGCGGCAAGCAGCTCTTCGACATCCTCGTAGCGTTTCGCGTGCCGCGAGCCGGGCGCGTTCGTATGGGCGAGCTCGTCCACCAGGGCGACGGCGGGGTTGCGCGCGAGCACGGCGTCCAGGTCCATCTCCTCCAGCATGACGCCGCGATATTCAATGCGCTTGCGCGGGATCACTTCGAGGTCGCCGATTTGTCGCTCGGTGAGAGGCCGGTGGTGCGTCTCGACATAGCCGACCACCACATCCGCGCCACGGCTCGCGCGGCGGCGCCCCTCGTTGAGCATCGCGTAGGTTTTGCCGACGCCCGCCGCCATGCCCAGATAGATGCGCAGCCGGCCACGTCGCCGCGCGGAGCGGCCGCCGACACCGGCGCCGGAGGAGGGTGTGCCCTCGCTCTCCTCGGAGACGACCGGCTGATCGCGGAGCTGGTAGCGGTCGAGCAGCTCATCGGGGTCGGGTCGGTTGTCGCTATCCGAGCGGCCGCCGCTCATGGCGTTTCTCGCAACGGCTCGGTGAGCGTGAGCGCGTGTTCGGTCGCGGAGGCGGGCAAGGGATCCCGCCGGCGCCACATCAGAAGGACGCGCACGGAGCGCGCAACGGTCGTGAGGTGGTTCCGCGCCCACGCCGTCCCTCTGCGCTGGGGTCGGTCGAACGCGGACAGACGCCGCCGCGCCGCCCGTGCCCGCTCCTGCTCCTCGAAGCCCTGAATCTCGAATGTGGAGGCGGGAATGAGCCGTTCGCCGTCCCATACCCAGTACTCGATATCATGATCGGCGAAGGGGTCGGGGAAGTCGTCGGCGGTGTGTCGCCCGTCGGTGAGAAACCTTCGCTCCAGCGATGAGGCGGGCAGGCGACGATTGTCGGATTCGGTTGAGTAGGTCATCTCACACCACCCTTGGGTTGTGCTCGATCAGGACGCGGTCGCGCTGTCGAGGGCAAGATTGAGTTCAAGCACGTTGACACGCGGCTCACCGAAGATGCCCAGAAATCGTCCGCTGATGTGCTTATCCACCAACGTACGTACGGTGGCCTGGCTGAGGCCGCGGGCTTTGGCAACGCGGGGAATCTGGTAGTAGGCTCCGGCGACGGAGATATCCGGGTCTAGCCCGGAGGCTGACGCCGTTACGAGATCAACGGGGATGGGCGTGCCGGGCGCCACATCTGGGTTCTCCTTTTGCAGGGCGACGATGCGCTGCTGAACGGTCTGGATGAGCGTCGCGTTGGTCGGGCCAAGATTCGAGCCGCCGGAGTTGTCCGCCTGGTAGGGCGCGGGCGTGCCGTTCGGATTCACCGTCGCGGAGGGGCGGCCGTGGAAGTATTGCGGCTGAGTCCAGTATTGGCCGATGAGCGCGGAGCCGATGGGCTTCCCGTTCGCGTAGACGAGTGAGCCGTTGGCCTGCCTGTGGAACAGCGCCTGGGCCACGCCGGTCGTCACGAGTGGGTAGCCAATACCGAGCAGGGCCGTCAGCACGAGGGTGAGCGCGATGGCCGGGCGCAGTTGGCGCAGTACGGCGCGCCGTCCACGTTCCGGCTCGCTCACCTCCGGTGTGTCGTCCGCACGCGTCGCCGGTTCGCTCGTGGCGGATGTCGCTTTCGTCGTTGTCATAGAGTTTTCACCTTTCTGGGAAGCACGGAGAGTCGTTGCTTCACGCCGTGAGGTGGAGCAGGACAAGAATCAGGTCAATCAGCTTGATGCCGACGAACGGCAGGATGATGCCGCCGAGGCCATAGATCAGCAGGTTGCGGCGCAGCAGCGGACCCGCGCCGATGGGCCGGAACTTCACGCCCCGCAGCGCCAGCGGAATCAACGCGACGATGATGAGCGCGTTGAAGATCACCGCCGAGAGCACCGCGCTGTGCGGTGTCGCCAGGCGCATGATGTTGAGCGTGCGTAGCTGCGGATAGGTGGCGACGAAGACAGCCGGGATGATGGCAAAGTATTTGGCGACATCGTTGGCGATGCTGAAGGTCGTCAGCGCGCCGCGTGTGATGAGAAGCTGCTTACCAACCTCGACGATCTCGATCAGCTTGGTCGGATTCGAGTCGAGGTCCACCATGTTACCGGCCTCTTTGGCCGCCTGCGTGCCGGTGTTCATCGCCACGCCGACATCCGCCTGAGCCAACGCGGGCGCGTCATTCGTGCCGTCGCCGGTCATCGCGACGAGCCGCCCGCCCGCCTGCTGCTCGCGAATGAGCTTCATCTTCGTCTCGGGCGTCGCCTGCGCCAGGAAGTCGTCCACGCCGGCCTCCTTAGCGATGGCCGCGGCGGTAAGCGGGTTGTCGCCGGTGATCATCACGGTGCGGATACCCATATGACGCAGCTCGTCGAAGCGCGCGGCCATGCCGCTCTTGACGACATCTTTGAGGTAGATGACGCCGAGCACGCGCGGCGCTTTGTCGCCCGTCCGCTCCGCGACCACCAGGGGCGTGCCGCCCAGGCGCGCGATGCGTTCGACGGTGGGCTTCAGATCGGACGGAATCGCGCCAACGCCCTCGCTCACCCAGGCAATCACCGCGTCGCCCGCGCCCTTACGGAGCTGCCTGGCGCCGCCAACGCCGTCGGCGAGAATATCCACGCCGCTCATGCGTGTGGCTGCGCTGAAGGGGATGAAGCTCATGTCGTTCTGGCCGGTAGTGTGCCCGTCCAGCGTGCGCAGCTCGCCGGCGAGGACGACAATCGAGCGGCCCTCAGGGGTTTCGTCGGGCAGCGAGGAAAGCAGCGCGGCCTCCGCGAGGTCCTTGTCGGAGACGCCCGATACTGGGATGAATTCCGTCGCCATGCGGTTGCCCAACGTGATGGTGCCGGTCTTGTCCAGCAGCAGCACGTCCACGTCGCCAGCGGCCTCAACGGCGCGACCGCTCATCGCCAGCACGTTACGCTGCACCAGCCGGTCCATGCCGGCGATGCCGATGGCGGAAAGCAGGCCGCCGATGGTCGTCGGGATGAGGCAGACGAGCAGGGCGATCAGAGCCGTGACTGAGACGGGGCCGCCGGCGTAGATGGCGAACGGCTCCAGCGTGACGACCGCAAGCAGGAAGATGATGGTGAGGCTCGCGAGCAGGATATTCAGCGCGATCTCATTCGGGGTCTTCTGGCGGCTCGCGCCCTCTACCAGTGCGATCATGCGGTCCAGGAACGTCTCGCCGGGGTTGGAGGAGACGCGCACAAGGATCCAGTCAGAGAGCACGCGCGTGCCGCCGGTCACGGAGGAACGGTCGCCGCCGCTCTCGCGGATGACGGGCGCGGACTCGCCGGTGATGGCCGACTCATCCACCGAGGCGACGCCCTCGACCACATCACCGTCGCCAGGAATCAGATCGCCGGCCTCCACCAGCACGAGGTCGCCCTTACGGAGCAGGGGCGCGGCGACAGACTCGGTTGCGGCTTGGCGCGGGTCGCCAGTAAGCTCATGCGTCATCAGCCGTTTCGCGAGCGTATCGCTCCGGGCGCGGCGCAGGGTATCCGCCTGGGCTTTGCCGCGCCCCTCGGCCATCGCCTCGGCGAAATTGGCGAAGAGGACGGTGAACCAGAGCCAGACTGTGACGCCAAGGATGAAGAGGCGACTGCCGGCCAGGTGCGCGTCGAAGAGGGACCGCGCGAACTCGAGTGTGGTGACGACGCTGCCGATCTCGACGACGAACATGACCGGGTTCTTGGCCTGTACGCGCGGGTCGAGCTTCTTGAAGGAATCGCCCACGGCGCCGCGCATGATGGTAGGGTCGAAGAGCGCAGCCCCGGAGCGCGGCCGACGTGACTTCGCCTGCTGACTACCGATGCGACCGCGCGGGGCCGGCTCGGAGGCGACGCCCAAAGACGATTGACGCTGATTTGCCATACGAGTTTCCTGTATCTCTCTCACTGTCCGGTGGCTCCCGGAGGCGACGTCAATCGCCTTAGAACACCTTCCCGGACAGCATCAGCAGATGCTCGACGATCGGGCCGAGCGCGTATGCCGGGAAGAACGTCAACGCGCCGACGATCACGATCACCCCGATCACCAGTCCAGCAAAGAGCGGAGTCGTCGTCGGGAAGGTTCCTACGCTCTCCGGGACGATGCGCTTGCGCGCGAGCGAGCCCGACAGCGCCAAGACCGGTATCAGGAAGGCGAAGCGCCCGATCAGCATTGCGAACGACCCGAGCCAGTTGTAGAGCGTAAACGCGCCCGTACCCGGGGTCGTCGTGCCCAGCCCGGCGAAGGCCGAGCCGTTGTTGCCCGTCATGGACGTGAAAGCGTAGAGCACCTCGCTGAATCCGTGCGGCCCCGGATTGGCGATGGCGGCCTGGCCTTGTCTGGTGGCGATGGCGATGGCTGTGAAACCAAGAATGCTGAGCGGCAGGATCAGGATGGCGAGCGCCGCCATCTTCATCTCGAACTGCTCGATCTTCTTGCCCAGGTATTCCGGCGTCCGGCCGACCATCAGCCCGGCGATGAAGACGGCCAGTATCGCGAACACGATCAAT
>DATEGV010000406.1:0-10031 GCA_035279925.1 Ktedonobacterales bacterium
TGAAGAAGACTTCGGTCTCCACCTCACCTGGATTGACACCGTCCATCTTCCAGAAGTCCGCCGTCTCCACGAGGAACGGGTCGCGGACCACGCACCAGTCGAGCTTGCGCATCGCCGATCGCTCCATGCGTGAGCCAGGCCCGCCGACGGCGAAGTTCTCGCCCATCACGAAGAGGCCCTTGATCTTGCGATCCTCCATGTCGAAGAACAGCGGATAGTACGAGTAGTCGCTGCCCTCGTGAATCTTCGGCAGCCACTGGTAGCCCCAATCGTTGGCCTGCGTGGCGTTCTCGCCGTACCACGCCTTGAGGAAGCTGACCATGTACTTCGGCGCGTTGTGCCACCACCCCGTCGCCGGCGTGATCGTCTCGTTATACTTTTGCAGGTCGCTGTTGCCCTCCATCGGGATCTGTAGATACCCCGGCAACAGGTTGTAGAGCGTCGGAATATCGGTGGACCCTTGAATCGCGGCGTGTCCGCGCAGCGCCAGGATGCCGCCGCCGGGCCGCCCGATGTTGCCGAGCAGCGTCTGCAGGATGGCCGCCGCGCGAATGTTCTGGACCCCCGTCGTGTGCTGTGTCCAGCCGACGGCGTAGCAGATCGCGCTGGTGCGCTCGCGCCCGCAGTTCGCCGTGAGCGTCTCCGCGATTTGGAGAAACACGTCTTTGGGCGTGCCGCAGACCTGTTCGACCATCTCCGGTGTGTAGCGGGCGAAGTGGCGCTTCAGCAGTTGAAAGACGCAGCGCGGGTCTTGCAGCGTCTCGTCGCGCGGTGGCGGGCCGGATTCCGCCCGTTGCGTGCGGGCGCCGTATGACTCGCCGGAGTGCGCTTTGTGGTGGCCGGCGGCGGCGGGAACCGATTCGCCCTCATAGCTCCAACTCTGGGGGTCGTACTCCTTGCTCTGGGGATCGTAGCCGGAGAAGACCCCATCCAGGTCCTCCGTGTCACGGAAGTCTTTGTTGATGATGGTGGAGGCGTTGGTATAGCGCAGCACGTACTCTTTGAAGTACTTCTCGTTGTCGAGTGTGTACTTGATGAGGCCGCCCAGAAACGCGATATCGCTCCCTGGCCGTATCGGCGCGTAGATGTCCGCGTTGGCGGAGGTGCGGGTGAACCGTGGGTCCACATGGATGATCTTGGCTCCGCGCTCGCGGGCTTCCATGACGAAGCGGAAGGCGATGGGATGGCACTCGGCCATGTTGGAGCCTTGAATCAGGATGCAGTCGCTGTTGGCAATGTCCCACTGCGCGGTGGTGGCGCCGCCGCGTCCGAAGCTTGCGCCCAAACTGGGCACTGTGGAACTGTGTCAGATACGCGCCTGGTTGGTGATGTAGACGATGCCTAAGTTGCGCCAGAGCTTGGCAATCAGGTAATTCTCTTCATTGTCCAGCGTGGCGCCGCCGATATGCGCGACGCTTTCCAGCCGATTGACGCGCACGCCCTTGTCGTTCGTCAACTTGAAGTCGGCGTCGCGCGCCTCCTTGATACGCTGCGCGATGCGCTCCATCGCCCAGTCCAGCGGGCGCTCCTCCCAATGGTCGCTCTTGGGGGCGCGATAGAGCACCTTGGTTGGACGGTTGGGGTTGTTGACGAGTTGATACGTCGAGGCGCCCTTGGGGCAGAGGTGGCCGCCACTGATGGGACTCTCTGGATTGCCTTCGATATCTATGATCTTGCCGTCTTTATGGTAGACGCGCTGGCTACAGCCGACGCCGCAATACGGGCAGACCGAGATGGACATCTTGGCGTCCTGAATGCGCGAGTGCAGTGTCTGGCTGCGCTTGCTGATGGGGTTGGGAACGAAACCGATGTGGCTGCGCAGGAACCCAGCGGGTCCACGAGCGCCGTCGCCGCCAGTGGTGGCCATGCGGGTACGTGTCCTTTCAAGTCTCGCGTGTGAGAACAGCGCCGAGGGCAGGTCGTGGCGCGATACAACATCGCGTTGCGATGAATCGTGGGCAGCAAGAAATATGCCGTGCGTTGAGGGGTGTGCCGAGCCATTCAAGGCGTCGCCTGCGCTTCCCCATCCATCCGTACGCTACAATGGGGGCAGGGCGTCCTCACGGGCCACCTCATCACTCCCAGCCCTTCCCGCACGGGCAAGCAGGTACTCTGTAGCGCGGGTAAGGCACGGTTCACGCAGAGTCACAGGGAGTTGAAACGGAGTCACACAGAGTTCTTGAGAGTATGGCGCCGGAACGCCGCGACTCTGACTCCCCTTCCCTCGGAAGGGGAAGGGGCGGGGGGATGAGGCCACCCGACGTGGCGAGCAGGAGAAGGTTTGACTCGTGATCGTGATGGCATCGGCAAGCGTCACTCTAGCGGGCGCGTTCGCGGCGGGCCTGCTCTCCTTCGTGTCGCCCTGCGTCCTCCCGCTGACGCCCATCTACCTGGCCCAACTCGTCGGCCCGGCCGTCTGGGAGAGCACCGGCTTGAGTAGCGCGGAGCGGGCGCGGCTGCGCTTCTCGACGATTGCGCACGCGGCGGCGTTCGTCGCCGGCTTTACCGTCACGTTCATCGCGCTGGGAGCCACGGCCAGCGTCCTCGGCAGCTACCTCTCCAACCATCAGGAGGCGCTGCGACGCATCGGCGGGGTAGTCCTCGTCGTCTTCGGGCTGCACGTCGCGGGGGTCTTGCGCGTGCCTGGGCTGGACCGCGAGAAGCGCCTGGGGATGCGCGTGGGTCGGGCGAGCTATCCCGCCTCATTCCTGGTCGGGCTAATCTTCGCGCTCGGCTGGACGCCGTGCGTGGGGCCGATTCTCGCCGGCATTCTGCTCCTCGCGGCGCAGACGCAGACTCTGGCCGCCGGAGTCGGCCTGCTCGCCGTTTACTCGCTGGGGCTGGGCATCCCGTTCCTGGCGCTGGGAGCCGGCTTCGACCGGCTGGCCCCCGCGCTCAAGCGGCTCACCCCGCATATGCGGCTGATCGAAGGCGTGACCGGCGCGCTACTCATGCTGATGGGCGTGGTGATCTTCTTCAACTGGCTCCTCATCATCAACGGCTGGTTCCCGACGCTGGCGCTGGGATAATAACAACTCAACGCGCTGCATTGAGGAATACGCGGGGCTTTGCGCCCGCACCTCGTCCCGTGCGCCGGCCCTTCAGGGCCGCGAATAAAGTTGGCATTATCTAGCCAAGCCCCTGTGTGCTCAGAATGGTGATCGTATCGGGTGTGCATTGAGCCAGCGCGATCTGTCCGCTTGCGGGCGACCAGGCGAGTGGGGCGCTCATGCCACAGGACGCGGTTGCCTGACTGTTCTTCAACTGATAGTGCTTCACCTGCTTGCCCGTCGCCACGTCGAAGACAGTCGCCGTCGTCGTGGTGAAGTGCTCCCTCTGCTCGTCGCCGGGCAGCAGGGTCAGCAGGTACTTACCATTCGGACTCCATTGCACCGGCACGCTCGGCCAGTTCTGGATGGATGTCCCGTTGAATTCCGTGAGTGTTTCACCCTGCTCCGCCGTCTTGAGCACAGCGTCGAACGCCGCATCCGGCCGTGGAAGCAGCGGTTGCAGGCAGTCGCGTGGCTGCCCCGGACTCACACATACGGGCGCGTTGCTCGCGGCCCGCGTGACGGAGACGGGCCCGCCTAGCCGCAGCCCGAACGTCACGAACTGTTGGTCCGGTGACCACAACACCGGCGACGACATGAAGAACTCGGCTTCCGGCGGCTGACCCGCCGGCGTGAGATGGCTGTGGTTTACCTTCTCAGGGACGATCTGCCCGTCTTGCCACACCGAGAAGGAGTTGTTGGAGGTGATGCGTCCCGTCGGTGTCGCGGTGGCCGTCGGCAACGATTGGTCGGCCACGATATGCCCATCCGCCGTCCAGCGATACGTCAGCGCCGGTGGCAAGTTTGCGTCAATCGTCGGTCCCGCCTTCATCGTGTGCAGGTTCCAGACGATCGGCTGCACATTCTGAGGCTGTGGCGCGAAGAGCACTTGTGGCGCGCGGCCCGTCGTCTTGAGCGGATAGACGATCAGCGCCTCGTTGTCTGTCTGTGTGGCCGCGGAATAGGCGTCAGCAGTGAAAACGGTCAGCGCCGAATCATCCGGCGCCCAGGCAATCGCGCTGACTATGGTGGTCACCAGGCCCTGCTGTTCGAGCGGCGCGGAAATGTTGAGCGTCTGAGTGAGCGCACCCGTACGCGTATCGAGGACGCCCACCTTTAGTCCCTGCGGCGATCCCTCGTAGGCTTGCTCCCGGCACGTAATATCGGCGCCCAGCACGGCCATCTCGCGGCCATCATGCGACCATGCGAACGCCTGCGGACAGTAGAGATTGGCGGTCTCCAGATCGAGCGTCAGCGGCGCGGCGCTAGTCTTCGCCGGTCTCACTGGCTGATGCGGCCGGAATACAACCAAATAGCCAAGCGCGCCACCGAGAAGGACGACGACTACGGCGCCCAGCAGGACGATGCGACGCCACATTTCTCGACGCCTGGTCGGGTCTCGTCCACCGGACGCGGACATCATAGCGTCGCTCGATGGATCTGAGTGCCCACGGCCAAGCGCGCTGAGCGCCTCGATGCGGCGTTGTCGCTCCCGCTCGTGCTCGTCCACGTTATCCTTCCCTTTCAACCTCTGTCCATACCGCTGCCCTCTTCGCCCAGCAAAGAAGCGCCTTATCCATCGCCGATGGTACCATTGCCCGCGCCCGCCGTCAACCAGCGCGGGCGATCGGTATGATATGCTGCAGATGCGGTGAGGTGTCCGCTGAGGCAGGGATGGCCGTTCCGCGTAGGGTGGTGGTGAGGCGCGCATGACCATCGAACGAGCCGATCCCGTGGTGGCGACCGCCGTTGCGCCGGCGCGCACGCCGCACGGCACGTGGCCGCCCGACTGGCTGATCGCTGGCCTCGCGCTGGCGTATGTCGTCGCGCTGGCCGCGCTCGCGTTCTTTCCCGGGGCGACGCTGCTGGACCGGCTACGCACCTTGGACGGCGGCATCTGCGCGCAGATCCCCAGCCACACGATGGTCATCGCCAACCAGATGCTTCCCCTCTGCTCGCGCAACACCGGCATCTACATGGGCTTCGCCTCCACGTTTTTGTTCCTGCTGGCGACGGGCCGGCTGCGCTCCGCGCTGCTCCCCGGCAAGTGGGTGGCGCTGGTGTTCGGTGTCGCCGTGCTCTTCATGGCCGAGGACGGCTTCAACTCGCTCTTCCTCGATCTGCGCCTGCCGCATCTGTATCAGCCGCACAACATCATTCGCCTGTTCTCCGGCCTGGGCACGGGCGCGGCGATGGCTGCGTTCATCATCCCCGTCGCCAACACCCTCATCTGGCGCGACGAAGACGAGCGCTCGTCGTTCGCCTCGCTACGCGCGCTGGCTCCGCTGGGCGCCGTGCTGCTCCTCGTCTTCCTGGCCGTCGGCGTCATGGGCGCGCCGGTGTTCCTCTATCCCATCGCCATCCTCAGCTCGGCGGGCGTGGTCGTCGCGTTGAGCCTTGTCAACGTCGTCTTCACGCTGGGAATCACCAATCGCTCCGGCCGTTTCGCGACGTGGCGCCAGTTCTTCCCCGTCTATTCCATCGCCCTCGTGTTCGCGATCCTCGAATTGATGGCACTGTTTGCGCTAAAGTCAGCAATGTTGCAGGGGATGACATTGCCCAAGTAATCCTGAAGCAACGCCCCTGCGTAGCGCGTCCGCGTACCGCATGGCGAGGGGCGCGCGGGCGCGGAGTCCGGCGCGGCGGCGCATCCAGCGCGCCACGCTGAAACGCTCCTTGATGCGACTGTTGCTTTAGTCTATACTTTGCGCAACGGCGTTGATGCTGTCCGGATGCGGTCGTATCGGCAAGGAATAACCGCGGCGGCGGGGGGTCACCTATGCCTAACAGGTATCAGCGAGAGATCGAAGAGATCCTCCGCAATATGGATCAAACCGAGCCGAAGCATGGCCTCAGCGACCGCCTGCGCCGTTTCAACCAACCGCGTCCCACCCGCGAGCGCCGCCCCCCGACGATCAAGCTCACGCGCGCCGAAGCCCTCATCCTCCTCGGCATTCTCCTCGCGCTGGTCGCCGCCGCCCTCACCTTCTACTCCAACAAAGGCGCGGGCCTCGTCACCGGCGTCATTGCCACCGTCGCCTTCGCGCTGATCGCCCTCGCCATCATCGGCGAGTGGATCGTGCGTTTCAGAGGTCCGCGCGGCCCCAAGACATGGCGCGGCAACATCGTCGAGATGCGCCCCCACACTCGCAACCCCTTCACCTTCATCGTCACCCGCTACCGCATCATCAAGCTGCGCCTGCGCTACCGCCGCACTCGCGGCCGCGAAGAGTAGCCGCGCCCGCTTCCTATCAGCCGCCATCCGCCCGGAATATGGGTGTGTGGATGTCGTATACTATGCGTGGTATCGGGCCGCGGAGCAGGTGGCTACGACGCGCATGGCTGTTGACTCGCCGGCGCCTGTATCCACCCATGAGCGCGACATCCGCGCGAGTCTCGGCACAGCGAAAGGAGCGCCCCGTCTCATGGGCTTCAACATGAAGGCTCTGCAGCAGATGCAGAACAAAATGATGAAGATGCAGGAAGAGCTGCACAACACGATCTTTGAGGGAACCTCTGGTGGGGGCGCGGTGATGGTCTCCATGAACGGTGACTACGAGATCACCGCCATCAAGCTGGATCAGGAAGTCGTGGACCCGGAGGACGTGAGCCTGCTCGAAGACCTCGTGCTCACCGCGACGCAAGACGCCTATGGCAAAGTCACCGAGGCGAAAAACAAGATGGTCGGCGCGATGACCGGCGGCATGAAGCTCCCGCCTGGCCTCGGCTTCTAACCGGCGCGTGGGGCGTTTCTCGTGAGCGCCGACTGTGCGCGACAATAGATGGACAGGACATGCAGACGACCGCGGCGCCCGTGACGGCGCTCATCGAAGAATTCGCGAAATTACCCGGTATCGGCCCCAAGACCGCCCAACGACTCACCTTCTTCATCCTGCGCAGCCCGGCGGACCAGGCGCGGCGTCTGGCGGAGGCTGTGCTGCGCGTGAAGGAGAGTATCATTCAATGCTCTATCTGCTTCAACATCACCGAAGCGGACCCCTGCCCCGTCTGCTCCAACCACGCGCGTGATCGCGGACAGATCTGCGTCGTCGAGGAGCCGCTGGACGTGCTGGCCATTGAGAAGACGGGCGCCTTCAAGGGACTGTATCACGTCTTGCACGGCGCGCTCTCCCCGCTGGAGGGCATCGGCCCGCGCGACCTACGCATCGAGGAGCTTGTGGCCCGCGTGCGCAACGCGCCCGAGGACGCGCCGGTGCATGAGGTGATTCTGGCGACGAATCCCAACATCGAAGGCGACTATACCATCGCGTACATTACGCCGCTGCTCGCCGGAACGCCGGCGAAGGTGACGCGGCTGGCGCGTGGCTTACCCATCGGCGGCGACCTCGAATACGCCGATGAGGGAACGCTTGGCCGCGCCCTCGAGGGCCGCCGCGAGGCGTAGCCATGCTGGCAACGGGCGCTCTCTGCCGGACGGTTGGGGTACGGTTCACGCAGAGTCAAAGGGAGTTGAAACGGAGTCAAAGAGAGTCATACGGAATCTGATCGGGTTGTTGGAGTGTCCGACGGGCTTCAGCCCGCTTCTCGTCCCGTGCGCTGGCCGTTCACGGCCGTGCGCTTTGACTCATTATTACTCTGTGTAACTCCGTTTTAACTCCCTTTGACTCTGCGTCAACCGTACCCCAAACCCTCATCCAGCGGGAAGCGCGATGGGACGTGGAAAGGATCGAGACGTGGACGGCAACGAGACGCTGCAACAACTGCGGGAGCAACAGTACACCACCCTCGCGCTGGCGGACCAGATCAAAGACGACCGCTGGCGCGAGCCGCTGCTCTCCGGCGGTAACTCCGCGCATGCCGTGCTCTCGCACCTGCTGGCCTGGGATGAGTGGGCCATCGGCGCCTTCGAGGTGAGCCTCGTGCGTGACGAGCTGCCGCCGACGTTTCAGGCCGCGCTCGACGATGTGGACGCCTTCAACGGCCGCGCAATGGCTCGCTACCGCACCGTCAGCCGTGACGACCTGCTCACCTCACTCCAGACAGCGAGTAGTCGGCTGGCGACGAGCGCGACCGCGGCCGGTGGCGCCGACTGGGCGAAGCGCCGGCTGAATGGGCTGACGACCACCTTTACCGCGCGCGACGGCTCCGGTACGCGCACAGTCACGCTCAGCGTCGGGGGCGTTCTGCGGACGCTGACCACGCACGAAGCGGAGCACACGCGCGAGATCGGCGACGCCTACGGTGTCAGTGCGCCATCTCCGACTGAAGCGCCACAGTCGTAGTCACTGCGTCGCCGCTTCCGCCTTCCCGCGCATTGGCGAGAATAGCCTATTGACGCGCACACACTGGGAGCGTACAATGATTGGTACAGGTGTTCTAGAACACCGCGCCCAGGTGACGGCGCTTTCCGGCTTCGTTGACCCCATAGCCACGCAATCCTTCGACCATTCGATGACTAGTCCGCGGGCCGCGCTGGAGCAGAGACCTCCCGATCGCGGCATGAGAGGAGACCGGCATGCCGGCTGATCGCACCGTGTCCGCCACCACTTTGGCGTATGGAGCAAGCGCGAGCGAGCGCGAGAAGTCGCTCGACCTGACTGTGTCGCAGATCGAACGGCGCTTCGGGAAGGGCGCTATTATGAAGCTCGGCGAGCACCGGGCGCATGTCAAGGTGGAGGCGATCCCCACCGGGGCCATCGCGCTCGACCTCGCGCTCGGCGTCGGCGGCGTGCCGCGCGGGCGTGTCACTGAGATCTACGGGCCGGAGAGCAGCGGCAAGACGACGCTCTGCCAGCACATCATCGCCAGCGCGCAGCGACGCGGCGGCATCTGCGCCATCGTAGACGCCGAACACGCGCTCGATCCGAGCTACGCGGAGAAGTGCGGCGTGAACACCCAGGACCTGCTGATCTCACAGCCGGACACCGGCGAGCAGGCGCTTGAGATCGTCGAGATGCTGGTGCGTAGCGGCGCGGTGGATGTCGTCGTGGTGGACTCGGTGGCCGCGCTGGTGCCGCGCGCGGAGATTGACGGCGAGATGGGTGACGCGCACGTGGGCTTGCAGGCGCGCTTGATGAGCCAGGCGCTGCGCAAGCTGACCGGCGCGATCAACAACTCCAAGACCTCGGTGATCTTCACCAACCAGCTCCGTGAGAAGGTTGGCATCATGTTCGGCAATCCGGAGACGACGCCGGGTGGCCGCGCCCTGAAGTTCTACGCCTCGGTCCGCCTGGAGATCCGGCGCTCGGAGTCCATCAAGATCGGCACGGAGGTCGTCGGTAGCCGCGCGAAGGTGAAGGTCGTCAAGAACAAGGTGGCCGCGCCGTTCCGTGTGGCTGAGTTCGACATCATGTTCAACGAGGGCATCTCGCGTGAGGGCGGCTTGATTGACATTGGCCTGGAGATGGGCATCGTCAAGAAGGCCGGCGCGTTCTTCTCGGTCGGCGATATCCGGCTGGGCCAGGGCCGCGAGAACGCGAAAGAATACCTGCGCCAGAACAAAGACGTGGCTGAGGCCATCGAGGCGCAGATTCGCGCCGCCGTCGCCCCCATCACCACCGTCAACGGCGAGGATGAGGACGTGGCCGGCGAGGAAGTGTAGGCAACCTAACCCCCAGGTGCAGAACCTAACCCCCCAGCCCCCTTCCCCACAAGGGAAGGGGGAGCCAGCACCGGACGCCGGACGAGCAAAAACGCCCCACTACCGCGACGGAGTGGGGCGTTTGTTATGTGCAAAGCTGCAGGCTTCTGGCGGACAGCGATTTCACCCCACAGGATACGGAGCAAGTCGCCCGGTTGCTTCAACTCCGGCCATTTCGGATGACTTCACTTGATGCTGCGTTCGGCCGCACGAGATTCCTTATAGACAGCAACTCGGCACTACAGTAGAATGCTTGCTGGACGCCGTATTTGATATGGCTAGCAGGAAGATGATGAAAACGCACACGCTGCCTCTGCGTCAGAACCAGTTGACGTTGCTGTGGGCACGGCCATGGACCGTGCCTCTGGCTGCGTCGTTTG
>DATEGV010000407.1:0-8996 GCA_035279925.1 Ktedonobacterales bacterium
AACTGTGGTAAGTCAAGCGGCTGATCGCCCGCAATCTGGTGCGTGGCGACGCTGAATGCCCCGTTGTCTATCTGCTGTGAATCCGGCATGCGGCTTCATCCCTCCCTCATACACCGCGCCCACCGCGCTGCTATTTGAATCTACGATGCAGCCGTGGGAACGCAACAGGGGGGACGGTAAAATCTCCGCAAAATTTTGCCGTTGCCCGGCTACGCGCCCTCTGCGCGGGCGGTCACGATGTCGTTGCGCGCGGCCCAGAGCGCGAGGTCGCGCCGGGAGATGGCGGCGGCCATGAGATCGGGAAAGAGATCGGGCGTACAGGCGAACGACGGGACGCCGAGACCGGCCAACGTCGCCGCGTTTCCCGTATCGAAGCTTGGTGAGCCTTTGTCGCTGAGGGCCAGCAGGCAGACCATCTGCGCGCCGGCGCCGACGATCTGGGCCGCGCGCTGGATCATCTCACGGGCATTGCCACCCTCATAGAGGTCGGTAATCAGGATGAGGATCGTCTGGCTCGGTCGCGTGATGATCTGCTGGCAATAGGCCAGCGCGCGGTTGATGTCGGTGCCGCCGCCAAGCTGTGTGCCGAAGAGGAGATCCACCGGATCGTGCAGCTCATCGGTGAGGTCCACCACAGCCGTGTCGAAGACGACCATGCGCGTCGTCACCGCGCGCAACGAGGCGAGCACCGCGCCGAAGACGCCAGAGTAGACTACGGAGCTCGCCATCGAGCCGCTCTGGTCCACGCAGAGCACGATGTCGCGCAGGGAGGAGCGTTTGTGGCCATAGCCGACGAGCTTCTCGGCGATGATCGTGCGCCGCTCCGGCAGATAGTTCTTCAGATTCGCGCGGATGGTGCGGTCCCAGTCAATCTCGGAGCCACGCGGGCGTGACGAGCGCGTGGCCCGGTTCAGGCTGCCGCGCACGGCCTGGAGCAGCGGATTCGCCAGTTTGCGTTCAAGCTCCTCGACCACCTTGCGGACGACCTGGCGGGCGGTTTCTTTCGTCTTGGCCGGCATCACACGATTGAGAGAGAGCAGGCTGGCGACGAGATGCACGTCGGCCTCGACCGTCTCCAAGAGCTCCGGCTGCATCAGCATCTGCGTCAGGTTGAGGCGTTGCAGGGCGTCCTGCTGCATGACGCGGACGGCGCTCGTCGGGAAATACTCGCGGATGTCACCAAGCCAGCGGGCGACGCGCGGTGAGGAGCCGCCAAGGCCGGCGCTCCGTTCACCGTAGAGTTCCTCTAGTACGGCGTCCATACGGGCGTCCGCTCCCTGTAGGCCGACCCCCGTGCCGTCGGCGGCGTCGGCGCCGAGCACCAGTCGCCAGCGCCGGAGCCGTTCAGTCTCGTCAATTGCCATCGTTAGAGACTCCTAATATGTGGGCCAGCACCGGCAGCACAGCCCGCGCGCGGTTCAGATCGAGGGGAAGCGCGTCAGCGTCACCGTCCAGAGGCGGCTCCATGCCTGTTGAGGCGCGCAGTCGCTTGACCTTCTCGCCCATGGCGCGGCGCTCCGGCGGCTGGAAGTCCGCGAAGGCGCGGCGCAGCAATGGCAGTAGGGTGACGAACATCTCGGCGGGCAGCTCGCGGAGCCAAGCATCCAGCGCGAGCCAGAGGTCCTCCTGGTGCAGGAGGAGCAACCCGCTCCCGCGCAGCACGCCCTCCACCCAGGCGGCGGCCTGTTCGGCGGGATTGACAGGGGAGAGCGCGAGACCGGCCAGCCGGCGCAGATCGTCGCCGCTCAACACATGCTGTTCCAGGAGCAGCCGGCAACACCGCCCACGCACGAGGCCGTGTATGCCGTCACGCTGGACGATGACGCGCAGCGCCGCCTGCCAGGTAGCGCGCTGGTCCGCACGGTCCAGCAGCATGACGCTCTCCTGCGCATGCTCGATACTGGCGATCATCGTCGCGGCGGCGTCATCATCCAGCGACGCGCAGGCGCCGGGCAGCGCGAGGACCGCGCGCTCAAAGAGCGTGTCCAGCACGGGAAGCACACGCTCGGCGCTGGTCCCGCGCACATCGCTGTACCGGACGAGTTGAGCCAGCGGCGGCAGCGCCTCCATGAGGTGACGCACGTCCGCGGCGACGGCGGCGACGGCGGCGACGCGCTCGAGCGCGTAGGTGGTCGCGTCGGGCAGGTCAGCGAGCATCACGCGGTTGAGCAGCGCGGTGAGGTCGGGCAGGTCGGTGGCGGCGTCAGCGTCATGTTTTGCGCGCGCGTTGGCCGCCTGATCGAGGGTGTTGCCGTAGATGTTGGCTTCGATCAGATTGACGACGAACTCGACGCGCCAGCGCAGCCGCCAGATCTCGTGAAACGTGCTGATGTGGCTTTGGCCTGGCTGTGGCTCGCCCCAGGGAATGGCCAGCAGGTGAAGCTGGCGCAGCATGCGGCTGCGGGCGCGGTCGGTGTCGTTGCGCAGATCGAGGTCGAGCTGCTTGATCTCGCTGGACGGCTGGAGCCGCAGCCGGCGCTGGCGGGCCTCCACGTCGCGTTGCAACGGCACGGCGGGCGTCTCGTCGGGTACGGCGCCCATCGCCTCACCGATCTCAAGTTTGTCGCGGATGAGCGTCATCGGCTCCGTGTCGCCAGAGCAGAGGGTCGTCTGGATTGCCTCATGAAGCTCCGCCATACCCGGCATCGGCAGCCCGCGCATGGCGGCCAGCGCCTCCGCGAGCCGCACAGCCTCTATAATGCTGGCGGATGAGGCGTCCAGGCCCTCCTCGCGCAGCAGATGGGCCGCGCGTGTCACCCAGCGGATCGCGCCGCGCTCATCCGTCGTCCAGAGATGGCCGTACCAGCCGGGTGATTGGATGCCGGCGCCGTAGCCACTGCGATACGAGAGGCGTGAGTTGGTCCATGGTATCCACGTCGCCGCGACGGTGGTCTTGGGCAGCTTGGCGAGCAGGGCGGCGTCGCTCCTTGCCGGCCCCGGCTCGACGAGCGCGGGCGCGTGCCAGGCTCCGCAGACGACGGCGATGCGCTCGAAGCCCTCTTTCTGGGCGGCGCGAATCGTCTGGCGCATGTGCGCCTCACGCTGGGCCTCCTCTTCGTCGCGTGGCCCGCGGCCAGCGCGCAAGGCGGTCATCGCCTCCAAGACGCCGTCGAAGAGGCCCGTCATGTCGCGCCGCTGCTCGATCTGCTCCTCCCACCACCGCTCGTGGTCGCTGTAGCCGGCGGCGCGCGAGAGCATGCCGATAGGGTCGTCGGGCCAGGAGTCCTCCTCGGCGACGGCGCTCGCATCGGTGGCCGGCGCGCTCGCGTTGCTTGTGGGTGGAGCGGACCCTTCGGCGGCGGGCTGAACGGGGAGGGAATCTGGCGCGACCGGCGCGGCGTCCTCTGGTTGGCGGGCAAGCTGGATGGCCTGCGGCAGATCCATGAAGCGGACGGGGATCGGGCGACGCAGCGCATAGCTCAGCGCCTGCCACTCCGGCGAGAAGTGGGTGAACGGGTAAAAGGCGGCGCGCTGGGGCGTCTCGGGCGCGTAGATCAGCAGGGCAACCGGCGGCCGCATCGCCGCATTCGCCAGCAGAGGCAGCACGCCATGCGCGTCTGGTGGCCCCTCGACAAGCACGAGGTCCGGCGCAAGCTCTTCAAGCGCCTGGCAGAGCGCGCGGGCGCTGCCAGGGCCATGGTGGCGAATGCCGAAGATGCGGGTCGCCATCTCAGATCACCTCGTGGCAGGCGCGGTACAGATCTTTCCAGCCATCGCGCTCTTTGACGACGGTTTGCAGGTACTCCAGCCAGACGACGCGATCCTGTACGGGGTCTTTGATAATGGCGCCGGTGAGGCCGGCGGCGAGGTCTGCCGCTTTGAGCGCGCCGTCGCCATAGTAGGCTGCCATCGTAAGGCCGCTGGTCATGACGGAGATGGCCTCGGCGGTGGAGAGCGTGCCGGAGGGCGACTTGAGTTTGCTCTTGCCGTCCTGGGTGACGCCGCCGCGCAGCTCGCGGAAGATGGTGACGACGCGGCGAATCTCTTCGAGCGCGGGCTTCTCGGCGGGCAACTCCAGCGCGCGCCCGAGGCCCGCGACGCGCCGGTCCACGATCTCCACCTCCTCGTCCATGCTCTCCGGCACAGGCAGCACGACGGTATTGAAGCGACGCATGAGGGCGCTCGACAGGTCGTTGACGCCCTTGTCGCGGTTGTTGGCGGTGGCGATGACGTTGAAGCCTTTGCGCGCCTGCGTCTCGACGCCAAGCTCCGGAATGGGCAGCGTCTTCTCGGAGAGGATCGTGATGAGGGTGTCCTGAACTTCCGCCGGCATGCGCGTCAACTCCTCGATGCGGGCAATCTTGCCGTCTTGCATCGCGCGCATCATCGGGCTGACCACCAGCGCCGCCTCGCTCGGCCCTTCGGTGAGCAGGCGCGCGTAGTTCCAGCCGTACCGAATGGCGGCCTCGTCGGTGCCGGCGGTGCCCTGGATGAGCAGCGTGGAGTCGCCGGCGACGGCGGCGGCGATGTGCTCAGAGGTCCATGATTTTGCGGTGCCGGGCAGGCCGTAGAGTAGTAAGGCGCGGTCGGTGGCCAGCGTGGCGATGGCGATCTCGATGAGGCGTGCGTTGCCGATGTATTTGGGGGTGACGATGAAACCGTTGGGCAGAGCGCCGCCAAGCAAATACGTGCGCACGGCCCAGGGAGAGAGCTTCCAGTTGGGCGGGCGCTGCCGGTCGTCGGCGCGGGCAAGCTCGGCAAGCTCCTCGGCAAACTGCTGTTCGGCGTGCTCGCGCAGGACGGCTTCAAGCGTTGCGGTCGTCGCGACGTTTGAGTTGCCGGAGTTGCCGGATTCTGCGTTTTGGATCGTGCTCATGGTAGGGGAATCTCCTCGTAGAGCTGCTTGCGCAGCCGGATGGTGTCCGCAAACGTTCCGAGCTGTCCGCGAAAATTGTGAACGTACCAGTTGCCGCTCTCTGGCAGTTCTAGTGGTTCGAGCGCCGTCTCGAAGCAGGCGGGCGGGATCGCGAGCGCCGCGATCTCCGGAGTCTCGTTCCACGGGGCGACATCCCGCGCACTGGGATCGAGCGCCGCGACGAATGCGCGCAGCGCCGCCAGGTAAGCGTTCCCGAACGCCGCGCTCCACGGAGTGGAGATTACGGCCAAGGCTTCTATGAATGAGGCGCTGCCGGGATTGCCCTCCGCGGTGAAGTAGCCGGCGGCGTACGCTTCGAGCTCCGCGAGGGGAACGTGGGGAGCCAGGAGATCGCGCAGGGCGTCGCGGTCCGCGCTCTCGGCGCCGTTGCCGCGCGGGGCTGACCAGTAGCGCCAGAGGACGAGGGACCATGCGGCGTCTCTGTGCCGCGCCGCGGCTTGCGTCCAACCGTCCAATACGGCGTCGCGCCAATGCGATTCGGATGCGGTCACAATGAGAGTCTCAGGCGGCTGACCGAAGCGCTCCGACCAGACGGCGCACGGGACCATGCTCACCACGCGCGTGAGCCACGACGCGCGCTCGCCGCGCCCAGTGGAGGATTGCTGGCCGGCGCCGTCGCGCTGCCAGTCGGGGGGAAGTTGCGTGGGCGGCTTAGCTTCAAGTTTACCGTTGGCGTACACCAGCATGCCCATCGCGCGCTCGCGCATGCGACCGGCGAAGGCGCTCTCCGGCAGACGCGCCAGAAGGTCTACGGCGACGGCGCGCACAGTCGCCGCGCGGTCGTCCAGCGTGGACTCGAGCAGCGGCTCGTCGGCGAGCGAGAGGCCCGTCGCGAACGTCTTGAGCAGATCGGCGCGAGTGTCGGCTTTTTCACGCTTCCATGTCTCCATGAGCCACTCACGCGCCCGGTTGGGGTCGAACGCGCGTAGGCGCCCTAACAGTTCGACGCGCTGGCCGGCGGCGCCCTCCTGCCAGAGCGTCTCGGCGTCCGCGGGGAGCGCGCGAGAGGTGTCCGCGAGGGTTTGGGCCGCCCATTTCCACGCGGGATTGAACTGGCTGAGCCAGCGCCCGCGCGCACCCAAGACCGGCGAGATGGCGGCGCGCAGTTCCGGGGCGCGTGTATCCAGGGCCGGCGGTAACAGAATGGGCGAGAGCGCCTGTCCAGAGCGGCGCAGCAGGTCGAGCGCCTCGATGAGCAGCGCGGTCCGGTGATCTCCCAGAAGCGACTCGATGAGCAGCTCAACGGTTGAATTGCAGCGTGGCAGCGGCTCGTCAGAGACGCTCTCAGACGCCTGATCCACGCGCGTGGGCATATAGCCGGCCGCCTGGCAGACGGCGGCGGCTCCGGCGCGCAGCAGATACGCCCGTTCGAGATCGGTTCCCCCCATCGCGCCAACGAGCGACTCTGAGGGCGCGCCACTGGCCGGCATCTCGCCGCCGGTCTGCGCCGTGCCTACCATGCCGGCGGTCGTGAAGGCTCGCATTGGTGATTCTCTCCTCTCAGCGCGACTAGGCGACGCCGCCCAGCGGGTGATAGCGACCGTCGCTCCAGACGCCAAGCGGGCGCAGCGCCACACCGTCCCACTCACCGGCGATGTCCACCGGGTGTCCGCCGGAGAGCGCGAGCAACCGCCAGTGGTTCCGCGCGAGCAGCGGCAACGCGGCGCCTTGAGCGTCGCGCAGGTACCAGCGATTGCCGTCGTCGAGGCAGATCGGAGTGGCGCATCGTACCGCACAGAGGAAGCGATCCTGCCAGGGCTGGCGGGCAAGGGTGGCCGCGACGTTGGCGAGAAAGGCTTCGATGGATTCCAGGCCGGCGACCAACTCCGTAACCGGCGCCGCCTCACTTTCGCTGGAATCCAGCCGAGCGCGAAGTGGCGCGGCGCCTGGATAGAACGTGAGCGTCGCGCGCTGACGGAATCCGGGGACGGGCGATTGGCCGAAGGGCGCGCCGCGCGCTGAGAAGCTGAGCAGAAGGGCGGGCCGACGTGTCTGTGCGCCAAGGACCCACGCGCGTTGCGTGCGGACCTGCTCGCCATCTTCGGTCCACTGCCCTACCGCCAGCCAATCATCCGTCACCTGTTCGCCGGTGGCCGTGAGCTCATCCTGCGAAAGCGTCCAACCGATGAGCTGGCGCACGTCGTGGCGCAGCGGCGCGTCGAGCGCGTCCAGGCGGGAATAGGCGTGGGTGAGGAGGGCAAGCTGTCCCAGCCCGCCGACGAGTCGTTCGGGCCACTCGTCCGAGGAGCCAGGGATGCCCGCAAGCTGGCGGAGCCGCGCCGCCACTCCTGGCGCCTGCGCGTCCACCATCTGCGCCGCCTGCCGCTCCCAGAGCGTGGCGGGCTGTGATTCAAGGGCCGCCAGCCCGTTGCGGACGAGGTCGCTCAGCCAGAGATCCAGTCGGGACAGCCCCTGTTCAACCAACGCGGCGCGTTTTTGGGCGCGCTTGGCCTGTGCGGCGGCGTCCACCGGCTTCGCCGGGTCGTTGGACTGGATATGCTTCTTTTCCGCGCTCTCGGCGCGCTTGGCCAACCATTCGCGCACCCAGTCCGGCGCGTCGGCGGCCGGGACGCTCTTGTCATCAACAGCAAGCAATAGCAGTCCCAGGCCGTGCTTGCAGGGGAACTTGTGGCTGGGACAGCTACACTTGACGCTGAACGTCGCGAGGTCCACCCGGACCTGATAGAGCGCGCTGCCCTGACACTCCCCCCAGAGCGCCTGCTCGTTCTGGCCGACACCGCGCCAGTGCTTTAGATTGGCCAGTTTTTTGCCATTGGCGGCTGACCCGGCGTCTGGCGCGAGCGCCAACACCTGGTCGCTGGACAGGCGCATACTTCCACCTCCCCTCAGGGGAACAGCGTGACTGTTGCCCTCCACCGTGAAGTTCCTGGCGAGTATGCCAGAAGCGGAGCCGTTTGCATAGAGAAGCGAGGGATATTGTGGCGACGGTCACAGGCTGATTCGCGTCGCCCAGCGCGTGTACTTGGCTCGTCTGCTATGATGCGCATAGACCAATGAGGGCGCAAGTGATTGCGCCGATGAGCGGCGGAAGGAGAACGAGCGCGTGCCGTCGAAGCAGACGCCGCGTGACAAGCGCGAGCATCCCGACTACGATCAGTATTTGAAGTCACTGCTCACCCGCGCGCACGATGACTTCTTGGCCCTGGTGGCGCCGAATCTCCAGTGGACGGGCGAACGTTCGCCGGCGCTGCCCGCGACACGACGCGAGGCGGACCTCGTATGGGAGGTGGCGAATGCGGACGGTGAGCGCGGGCTGCTGCACATCGAGCTGCAAACGGTGTCTGACCCTGAGATGGGCGAACGCGTGGCCGACTATGCGATTCGACTCTGGCGCAAGTACCATCTGCCCGTACGCTCCGTGGTCGTCTACCTGAGGCCAGCGCCGTCTATCGTGGCGCCGCCGTTCGTGATAGAGTTTATGGGACGGGAGTCGCTGCGTTACACCTATGACGCGGTGCGCCTCTGGGAGATTCCCTACGAGCGCGTAGTTGCGCCTGGCCGGTACACGATCTGGCCGCTGGCGGGGCTATTGCGCGGGATGACGGCCGATACGACGACGGATATTGCCGCGCGATTGGCTGGGGCGCCGCTTCCAGCGCAGGAGCGGGACGAACTGATCGGTCTGCTTGTGGCGCTGGCAGGCGCTCGTCTTGGCGAAAGCCAGCTTATCGAAACGCTGAGGAGGAATCCAATGTTGGAAGAACTACTGCGGGACTCATCGGTCTCGAAGTTTTTCATAGCCGAGGGCGAAGCGAAGGGCATGGCGGAGGGCAAGGCCGAGGCCGCTCGCGATTTGACGCGGCTCGCGCTCGAGAGCCGCTTTGCGCCGTTGAGCGACGATGTGACCGCCGCGATCGCCAGCGCCGATGTGGAGACCTTACGCGACCTTGTTGGACGCATTGTGACGGTAACAATCGAGGAGGTTCGCGCGCGGCTCGGCCTCCAGTAGACGCGACCTCTCCGCTCTGAGTAGGGGATCAGCATGCGATACGAACATCCACAGCACCGGCCGGAGACACTCGCGACTCACGGAGTCGTCGCGGCGCCTCACTACCTCGCGGCGCAGGCAGGACTCGAGTTGTTGCGCGCGGGAGGAAAC
>DATEGV010000408.1:0-8348 GCA_035279925.1 Ktedonobacterales bacterium
GACGAGGTCACTGGTTCGAGTCCAGTACCACCCACCAGTACCACGCCTCCACTGTTGGTTCGGCTGTACATTGCACAGGCAGTTCGCTGTCTGTGTTTTTTGTTGCCTATTGACTGATTCCCGATGACGATGATGCGCCAATCACGACGGCGCCGTCCGCATTGTGAGACATGCCTGAGAATAACCCCACAGTCGTCGTGACTACCACCAAAAGGAGAAGAACCATGCCTTCAGTGACATCCAAAGACGGCACAACCATCGGCTATGACGCGCGTGGCGCGGGCCCCGCCCTCATCCTCGTTGATGGCGCAACCGGGTTCCGTTCCCAAGGCTATTCAAATGAGCTGGCCGATTTACTTGCCAGGGATTTCACAGTCTACTGTTACGACCGCCGTGGTCGGGGCGAAAGCAGCGACACGCAGCCATTTGCGGTTGAGCGCGAGGTCGAAGACATTGAGGCGCTCATAGACGCCGCCGGCGGCGAAGCGATTCTGTACGGCATCTCCTCGGGGGGAGCCTTGGCGCTGGAAGCCGCCATCGGGCTGCAAGGCAAGGTGAAGAAGCTGGCGCTCTACGAGATTCCCTACGACGCAAGCGCGGCCGGCGTCGCGGCATGGCATGTGTATCGGGCGAAATTAAGCGAACTGCTCGCCGCCGACCAGCGGGGTGACGCGGTAGCCTTGTTCATGTCGTTTGTCGGCGTACCCGAGGACATGCTGGCGGGTATGCGTCAATCGCCGATGTGGGCTGCCCTTGAAAGCGTCGCGCCCACGCTGGCGTATGACGCCGCCGCATTGGGCGCTGACCGCGTCCCACCGACTGAGCGAGCGGCGACCGTCACCGCCCAAACGCTCGTCATGGATGGCGGCGCCAGCCTCGAGTTCATGCCCTTCATGCGTGCGAGCGCCGAAGCCCTCACCACAGCGATCCCGAATGCGCGGCATCAGGTCCTCGAAGGGCAGAGCCACAATGTTGACGCGAAGGTGTTGGCGCCCGTACTTGCCGCCTTTCTGAAGTAATAGCGGTAACTATCGAAGCGCCCGCGAGCCTCGGTCGTGGGCGCTGACACGCGGATCGCAGATCACGACCGCCCTCTGATTGAGTCGCGACATACCCACCTCTGATCACCTCTTCGCTCGCCCGCCCCTCGGCGACTCCCTATCCATTTGCCCCGGAAGGGTGCGGCTCCACGTCAATATTTGCTATACTGGCCGTGAATCGCCCAGGCGAAGTGACCAGTGGGCGGTGATAGCTCGCTGTAGGATCACGGAAAACATCATGGCCGACGCAACCCACCTCCTCCTGGTCCCGCATACTCACTGGGACCGGGAATGGTACCTCACCTTCCAGCAATTCCGTATGCGACTCGTCTCCGCCGTAGATAAAGTCCTCAACCTGCTCGAAACCGACCCGAACTTCAGCTACTTCATGCTCGACGGCCAGACCGTCGTGCTCGACGACTACCTCGAGATTCGTCCAGAGAACGCGGATCGCCTGCGGCGGCTCGCCCGCGAGGGGCGCATCCTCGTCGGCCCGTGGTATATCCAGCCGGATGAGTTCCTCGTCGGCGGTGAGGCGCTCGTCCGCAATCTGCAACTTGGCCACCGAATGGCGGAGCCGTATGGCGGTGTCATGTCCATCGGCTACGTGCCGGACACCTTCGGCCACATCGCCCAACTCCCGCAGATACTGCGCGGCTTCGGTATAGACAACGCGATGTACTGGCGCGGCGTCCCGCCCGAAGTAAAAAGCGCGCCGTTCACGTGGCGCTCGCCCGATGGTAGCGCCGTCACCGTCGTCTGGCTGCACGACGACTTCGGCTACTCGAACGCCGCCCTGCTGCCGCTGGACGCCGAGGCGCTCACGGCGCGCATCAACATGATCGTCTCGCGCATGCGCTCCAAGAGCCTCGTGGATACCTTGCTGCTGATGAACGGCACCGACCACATGGAGCCACAGGAAGGCCTGCCCGCCGCCCTGGCCGAGGCGGTAGATCGGCTGCGCGAGCACGGGCTTGATATCACCATCGGCACGCTCCCGCAGTACCTGCGCCTCATCACCGAGGCCAACCCGCCCCTGGAGACTCACTGCGGCGAGATGCGCAGCAGCTATTTCAGCCACCTGCTGCCGGCGGTCCTCTCCGCCCGCATGTGGCTCAAACAGCGCAACGCCGCCGGTGAATCGCTGCTGACGCATTGGGCCGAGCCGGCGACCGCGTGGGCCAGCCTGTACGGCGACCCCTATCCCGCGTCGTTCCTGAATCTCGCCTGGAAGCTGCTGCTCCAGAATCAACCACACGACAGCATCTGCGGCTGTAGCATTGACACCGTTCACCGTGAGATGATCCCCCGTTACGAGCAGAGCGAGCAGATCGCCCAGGAGCTCACGAAGCGCGCGCTGACCTCGCTCACGGCGCGTGTGGACACCCGTGGCCCCGCCGACAGTGTGCCCGTCGTCGTCTTCAACCCCACCACCGGCCCACGCACTGATGTCGTCCGCTGTGACGCGCAACTGCCATTCTCGCGGTTCGAGGTCGCCGACTCCGAGGGCCATCTCCTGCCGTACCAACGGCTCGCGGTCCACGGCGCGCAGCTCTTCGATCAGGAAGTGGACAAGAGCCTCGTGCTCGCCGGCATCGGCATGGCCAGCGAGGGCCGCGCGATGGGCTACGTACTGATGGACGCGCAGCTTTCAATGTCCGACCGTCCAGGCGTCGCGCTGGTCGAGCTGACCATCTCCGAGCACGGCGTTCCCGATCAGGCGTTGCTGGAACGCGCGAAGGCAAAGGCGTTCGAGCTGGCGACCCGCGAGGATGTGACGCGCTTCCGTGTCATCGCGCGTGAAGCCAAACACACCGACCTCCTCGTGCTCGCCCGCGACATTCCGGCCTTCGGTGGCCGCGCCCTCTTCATCCGTCCGCGCGCGGAACAGACCGGCGACGAGCGCGACGACGTGGCGCTCGCCATCACCGACGCCGAGCGGGCGCGCGCCGACGCCACCTCAATCGAGAACGCCCATCTGCGTGTCTCGGTGGACCGCGCCAACGGGACTTTCTCGCTGACGGATAAGCGCACCGGCCACGAGTATCACAACCTCAATCAGATCGTGGACAGCGGCGATGTCGGCGACCTCTATACCTACTGTCCGCCCGCCAACGACACCGTCATTACGCAGCCCGCCAGCGTGCCGACCATCCACCTCGTCGAGTCGGGACCGGCGCGGGCCACCTTGCGCGTAACGCGGACCTACGCGCTACCCGTCGCCTGCACAGCTGGGCGTGACGGACGCGACGCCGCGACCGTCGAGTGCGTCATCACGTCGGACGTGTCACTAACGGCGGGGGCGCAACGTGTGGAAATACGGACCGAGGTGGAGAATACGGCCCGCGACCATCGTCTGCGCGTGCTCTTCCCCGTGCCGTTCACGGCGACGCGCGCCGACGCGGAGGGGGTCTTTGAGGTGACACGCCGGCCCGCCCGTCTGGATATGCCGTCCGCCGAAAGCGCCGCCGAGTGGGCGGAGTTACCGGTCAACACGCAGCCGCAGAAGCGTTTCGTGGACCTGAGCGACGGCGAAGCTGGTCTAGCGGTGCTCAATCGCGGCTTGCCGGAGTACGAGGTTGTCACGGCTCCTGAGACTACCGGCGACGCGGTCGCGCTGACACTGCTGCGCTGCGTTGAGTGGCTCTCGCGGGAGGATCTGACGACGCGGCGCGGGCACGCCGGACCGATGCTCAATACTCCGGAGGGCCAGGGGATCGGGCGGCACGTCTTCGAGTACGCGCTCGTCCCGCATGGCGCCTCCTGGCGGTCGGAGGACGCGCTGGCGCTTCGGCAGGCGCAGGAGTTCGAGGAGCCGATGCGCGCGCTGGTGACGGAGCAGCATGACGGCCCGCTCAGCGCAAGCTGGAGCTTCGTGCATGTGGCGCCGGCGAGTCTCGTCGTCAGCGCGATCAAACGTTCGCAGCGTGGCGACGGTCTGATCGTGCGGCTCTATAATCCATTGAGCGAGCCGGCGCGCGCGGAGGTCATCCTGGCGCGCCCCTTCGCGGACGTGGCGCTCGTAAATCTCAACGAAGATCCGATTGACCAGGGCGAAACGTCAAAAGTGGCACGTATCTTGAGTACAGGCGTACATGTAGACGTGCAAGGTGGCCAGATTGTCACGCTGCTCTTTCGCATGCCGGCATGACGCCGGGCAGACCGAACAGCCAGATAGGCATGACCAGTTGATGAGCCACAGGTAAACCTGCTATCCTTTTGCGGAGCGCCTGATTGGGAAGGTGTTTAGGAATTGAGCGCACAGCGTCATACATCGTGTACGGCGCATGGACGGGCCGCCGTTGCGAACTCGCGGCATGGCGTCGCGGCAAGCGTTTCGAGCAATGCGGCTGAAAGAGGTGGTACTCGGTGAGCATCCTGCTACAGCCAGGCGTCCATCACCTGATAGGCGCGCTGGGCACGTTGGCGACCCCAGCGCCGACAACCCCGGCGACGGCGACGCTGGCTCCGGTCGCGTCCTCCAGCGGCAGCAGCGGGGGTACGCTCGGAAGTCTATCAAAGCTGATCGGCGTTGTGGTTTTCTTCGTCGTCGCCTTCGTGGTCATCTTCTGGGTGAGTCTGGTCTTCTGGACGTGGCGCGACGTGCGCTCACGCACTCAGGACACCATTCTGCAGATCACCGCGACGCTGCTCGTGGCCGTCTTCAACCTGGGCGGCCTCTTCATCTACCTGATCGTGCGCCCGCGCCAGACGCTCGCGGAACTCTACGAGCGGCAGCTTGAGGAAGAGTCGCTGCTGGCGGAGATGACCGAACGGCAGACGTGCCCGACGTGCCACTATCGCGTAGACAATGAATTCCAGGCGTGTCCGTCCTGCGGCACCAAGCTGCGCCGGCCCTGCCCACGGTGCGACCACCTGCTTGAGTTGAAGTGGAACGTCTGCCCGTACTGCGGCTATGGCGGTGGCGCCGACGGCGGTAGCCGCGCTCCCTCTCGCCAGGGCGCGCGCATGGAACGCTGACACGCCGCACTGTCCGTCCCCGCGGGGAGCCTGCCAATAGTGGTAGGCTCCCGTTTTTTTCGCCCGACGCGCTACTGCCCCGACGCCTACCCAGCGCCCAATCAGTCCGCCGTCAGCCCGCCGTCAGTTCGGCGTTGACGGCCACCCGCGCTCCCGCCGCCACCATCGCGGCGATTGCCCGCTCACCGTCGCCCGGCTGCGCGTCCACGGCGCGGCAGGCGTCGAGCAACACCACAACCGCCAGTCCCGCCTTCAGCGCGTCCAGCGCCGTCGCCTTCACGCAGTAATCCGTCGCCAGGCCGCCGACGAACACGCGCGTCACGCCCCCAGCTCGCAGACTATCGAGCAGCAGCGAACCATCAGGCAGGACCGCGTCAATATTCGAGTAGCCGTCGTCGTCCGGATCCATCCCCTTCGAGGCGAGCCGGGCCGTCGTCGGGACGCGCAGTTCCGAATGAAGCTCCGCGCCATGCGTATTCTGGACGCAGTGGGGCGGCCACGTCCCGCCATATGCCGCGAAGTGTGAGGTGACGGCCGGGTGCCAGTCGCGGCTGACGTAGACGGGCATGCCTGTCGCTTCAGCCCGCGCCATGTAGGCGTTCATCACCGGCACGACGGCGTCGCCATCCGGCACGGCGAGCGACCCGCCGGCGCAGAAGTCGTTCTGGATGTCCACGACGAGCAGCGCGTCCGCCATATTCGGCCTCCCAATGTCTACCAATTCCGGTTGGCTCGACCGGGCTTTAGCCCGCTTCTCGTCCCGTGCGCCGGCCCTTCAGGGCCGCGAGGGGGCCACACTTATGCGGTCGCCAGCGGATTGAAGCGGTAGAGCAACGCGGGCCGGTGCTGGCCCACCATCTTCGTGCGCTGGGTCGGCTCGACGATGCGCGTCATCAGCAGCTTCTTGCGAAAGTTGCGCTTGTCCAGCGGCCGGTTCAGGATGGCCTCGTAGACCTCTTGCAGCTCGCTCATGGTGAACTCTTTGCCGAGTAGTTGGAAGCCCACCGTCGTGTATTCGAGCTTCGCGCGCAGCCGTTGCAGGGTGTAGCGCAGTATATGCTCGTGGTCGAAGGCCAGTGGCGGCGCCTGATAGGCCCAGAAAAGGCGCGACTCCGCCGGCGTCTCGTGGGTGCTCAACCGCAGTTGGTCGGGACGAATGAGCGCATAGTAGACCACGGTGATGACGCGCATACGTGGGTCGCGGTCCGGCTCACCGAAGGTGTACACCTGTTCCAAATACGCGTCCCGGCCGCCCGTCATGCCTTCCAGGATGCGCAGCGCCGCGTCCTCCAGCGACTCGCGCGGCGCGACGAAGCCGCCCGGTATCGCCCACATCCCCGCGTGTGGCGCATGGTCCCGCTTGACGAGCAGCGCCTCCAGCCGGCGTTCGCGCACTGTCAGCAGCACCACGTCTACCGTTACGGCGGGACGCGAGTCCACCGGGTGCGCGACCGCCGCCGCCGCCTGCTCTGTCGCCTCAGGCGCCGTTGAAGCCGCCTCCCGCGGATTCTCGCCAACATTGCCGAACGCCGGCCTCGTCGTCAGATAATCTGCTCCGGTCGCCACATCATTGTCTCCTCATGAACCCAACGTCAAAGCGCGTTCGTTCCCCCGTCTATCACAGTATGCGCTCGTCGCGCGCCCTGTCAACCCGCATCGCGAGCGCGCTACGTTGTGAGGCGTGTCACAGGCGCACGTTGCCTGACGTGCTATCGTAAGGGTGGTCGCGCTGAGCAGCGGCGGAGTGGATGCGCGGGGAGAGGCGCGGGAGGGCGGATGGCGAGCGATCCAATCAGTGAGCTACCTACGCAACGACTGCCCGCCATGGATGCGCCAACAGGCAGTCATGTCACGAGTGTCGCCGATCTGCCCACGCAGCGAATGGCCGCCACCGGAATCACCAACGAGGGCAAGCCGCGCTGGACGCGCCGCGTCCCAGATCCGCGTACCCCAGGTGGCGCGCTCGCCTACGCGCTCTTCACGTTCCTGCTACTCGTCACGCTCTCGATCCCGCTGCTGCGCCAGCTTGCTTTCACTCAGCGTCCAGGCGCCCACACGCGGACATCCTCAACCGTCGGAACGGGGACCAGTCACGGCCAGGGCGGAGCCACGTCTCCCGCGCTGGGCTGGTTGGATGGCGCCACGGGCGCGGTGGAGCTCCGCTACGTGAACAACCTCATCGCCCACATGAGCCTCGATGAAGAGATTGGGCAGATGATTATGATCGAGTTCCAGGAGTCCGCGATGACTCCTGGCCTCGCCTACGAGATCAACCACTATCACGTCGGCTCGGTCATCCTGTACGGCTACAACGTACTCACCGCCGATCAGACCAGCCAATTTACCCAGGCCATGCAGGCGAACGCGACGTTGCCGCTGATGATTTCGACGGACCAGGAGGGCGGTCCCGTCAATCGCTTGCAGACCATAGACGGGTACTTTCCCTCAGCCGAGCAGATCGGCGCCACCAACGATCCCAGCGTCGCGCAGCGGCGCGGCCAGCAGGACGCGCAAAACCTGCTGGCGCTCGGCATCAACACCAATCTCGCGCCGGTGGTGGACGTGCGCAGCATTCCCGACGGCGAGGGCGCGCTTGGCGGGCGCATGTTTGGGACGACACCGGCCCTCGTCACCAAGATGGCCGGCGCGTATCTGACTGGCCTCCAACAAACGCATCAGGTCGTCGGAACCCTCAAGCACTTTCCTGGCCTTGGCGATGTGCCGGTGGACCCACACCTGACCCTGCCGACGCTAGACCGTAGCCTGAGCGACCTGCAAACGATTGATTGGGCGCCCTACTCGTCACTCATCGCCACGGGCCAGGTACAGATGGTTATGGTCACGCACGAGGTGGTTCCGGCGGTGGATCCGACGCTTCCCTCGTCGCTCTCGGAACCGCTGGTGACGGGCGTCCTGCGCGATCAGCTACACTTCAATGGCGTCATCGTCACGGACGGCATCTACATGAAGTCCCTCGGCGCGCACTACACCTTCGATCAGATCGTGCTGATGGCCGTTGAGGCGGGGGTGGACATCATCTCAAGCACCTACTCGCTGCAGTCCACCGACGAGGCGGAATCGGTCATCCGCGACGCCGTCAACAGCGGCGCCCTCACGAAGCAGCGCATAGACGACTCTGTACGACGCATCCTCCTCCTCAAGCTGCATTATGGCATGCTGCCCGGTCCCACCCACTAGTGTCGCCGACGCAGTGAGCGGACGCCGTGGGCAAGCTTCGTCGCGGTCCCGTCCTCGCACCCGGCTCCTGACCGCTCTGAAAGTGAGGATTCTGGCTCCCCCTCTCCTCGCGGGAGAGGGGGTTGGGGG
>DATEGV010000409.1:0-5283 GCA_035279925.1 Ktedonobacterales bacterium
ACTGGATCTTCGAGCCGCGCGGCGTCATCGAAGTGTCGCTGGACGGCCACGACGCCGACGAGCTGACCCTGGACGCGGCCGACGCCGGAGCCGACGATGTCGAGCCGGTTGAGGACGGCGACGATTCGCTCACCATCTATACCGCGCCCTCCGATATGGAGACGGTGCGCATCGCGCTCGAATCGAAGAAGGTTGCCATCCTGCGTGCGGAGAGCACGCTCGTGCCGAAGACAAAGGTGGACCTCGCCGAGAAGGAAGCCCTGCAGACCCTGCGCCTGATTGATCGCCTCGAAGATCTCGACGACGTGCAGAACGTCTTTACCAACGCCGGCATCGCGGACGAGGTCGCCGAGAAGTACGAAGGTTGAGCGGGCTGTGACAGTCGCCAAGCCGGTGAGAGTCGCCGGAACCGTCAGGATACGCCGCGCCATCGGCATTGATCCGGGCACCGCGCGTCTTGGCTATGCCGTGGTCGAGGAAGAGCGCAGCATGCTCAAGCTGCTGACGTGTGGCGTACTGGAGACGCCCGCGGGACAGCCCATGCCGCAGCGCCTCCTCACCCTGTTCCACGAGCTCTCCGCCGTTGTGCGCGAGTTTGCGCCGCGTGAGATGGCCATCGAGGAGCTGTTCTTCGCCAAGAACGTCACGACGGTCATCAGCGTCGGCCAGGCGCGTGGTATCGCGCTGCTCGTCGGCGCGGAGGCGGGGCTGCGCATCGAGGAATACAAGCCGATGCAGGTCAAGCAGGCGGTGCATGGCTACGGCCTGGCGAAGAAAGATCAGGTGGGGGAGATGGTGCGCGTGCTGCTCGGCCTCGCCGCCGTTCCCAAGCCGGACGACGCCGCCGACGCCGCCGCCATCGCCATCTGCCATCTGCACACGTCCCGGCTGGATACGAGTCAGTTGACGTAACCGCCATATCGCTCCTTCCGGCGCGGGACGGCGGAAGCGGAATAAGTAGACTGACCCCCAATCTCCCTCGCATCCTGATGGGTAGGGGGCGCTAGAGACATACAGGTGAGAGAAGTGAGGGACTGATGATTGCGGCGGTTCGCGGCGCTTTAGACGGCAAGACGCTCGACAGCGCGCTCGTCAACGTGGGTGGCGTTACCCTGCGCGTCTACGCCCCACTCACGACGCTGGCCAAATTGAACGTCGGCGAGACTGTGGCGCTGGCGACGTTTCTGCTCGTGCGCGAGGACGTAATGGCGCTCTACGGCTTCGCCACGCCCGAAGATCGCGACATGTTCGAGCAATTGCTCTCGGTAGGCGGCGTCGGCCCGCGCGTCGGTCTGGCGCTGCTCTCCGCCCTCAACTCCTCGCAGCTCTATGAGGCGGTGCTCGCGGAGGATGTCACGCGCCTGACGATGGCTCCCGGCGTCGGCAAGAAGCTGGCGGCGCGGCTCGTCCTGGAGCTACGTCCGCGCTTCGAGAAGCTCTCCCCCGTCGGCGCGGGCATAGGCGGCGTCAGCGGCATCGTCGCGCCGGGCAACGTGCGCGCGCAGGTGATCGAGGCGCTCACCGGCCTGGGTTACTCCACCCAGCAGGCGGCGGCGGCCGTCCGCACCCTACCGGAGGACGCCGGCGGCAACATCGAAGACCTCATCATGCGGGCGCTGCGGTCGCTGGCCAGCGAGTGAGCGAGTCGGTCTCGTCTCCCTGGCCGTCCACAACAAAGACTTGCGCCAGTTGACGCCGCGCTGGCGGTAGATGGGTGGCCTTCAGGCCGCGCGACGCCTGTGCTCCGGCCATTCATGGCCGAGGGCAAGCTCCAACATTCGGTCTCACCCGCCCGCGCTGGCGTGGCCCAGCACCGCCGTCTGGGTGTGGCCCTGGCCGGCGATGCCCGGCTCCGTCATCGCTCGCGGCTTCAAAATCTCCTCAAGGTCGGCCTCGGGTAGGAGATTGCGCTCGCGCACGATCTCGCGGATGTCGCGGCCGGTGCTGATCTGCTCCTTCGCGATGGCGGCGGACTGTTCGTAGCCGATGTAGGGCGCCAGCGCCGTCACCAGGCTCGCGCTCTTGAAGGCGTAATCCTCGCAGCGCGCCTGATTGGCTTGTATCCCGCGCACGCACCGCTCGGTGAAGGTGTCCATGCCGTTCTTGAGGATCGTCAGCGCCCAGAGCATGTTGTGGATGATGACGGGCATCATCACGTTCAGCTCGAGCTGCCCGGCCTGCGCCGCGAACGTGATTGTGGTGTCGTTGCCCAGCGTCTGGAAGCAGATCATGTTCAGCATCTCGGCCATGGACGGGTTTACCTTGCCCGGCATGATGGATGAGCCGGGCTGCACCGCCGGCAGCACGATCTCGTACAGTCCAGTGCTCGGCCCAGACGCCATCAGCCGCAGGTCGTTCGCGATCTTGGTGAGGTCCGTCGCCAGCACGCGCAGCGCGCCCGACACCTCGACGAACGGCCCCATATCCGGCGCGATCTGCACCAACATCTCAGCGTTGCGGAACGGGAAGCCCGTCATCCGGCTCAGATGCGTCACCACGCCGGTGATATAGCTCATCTCGGCGTTGAGTCCCGTGCCGACCGCCGTGCCGCCGATGTTCAGCTCGTACAGTGACTCGCTGGCTCGGCGCACCCGTTCGGTATCGCGCTTGATCGTCAGCGCGTAGGCGGCAAACTCCTGGCCCAGCCGAATCGGCGTCGCGTCTTGCAGATGCGTGCGCCCCGACTTGACGATGTGGTCGAACTCCTGGCCCTTCGCCTCCAGCGCCGCCTGCAGCCGCTCCATCACCGGTATCGTCTCGCGAACCATCAGCAGCGTCGCCACGCGCATCGAAGTCGGAAATGTGTCGTTGGTGGACTGCGCCATGTTCACGTGGTCGTTCGGGTGGACCAGCTTGTAGTCGCCGCGCTGCCCGCCCAGCAGCTCGATGGCGCGGTTGGCCAGCACCTCGTTGCTGTTCATGTTGTGCGAGGTGCCCGCGCCGGCCTGATACACGTCCACCACGAAGTGCTCGTGCCACTGGCCGTCCAGAATCTCATCCGCCGCGCGCACGATCACGTCGCCGATCTTGTCATCCAGGCGCCCCGTCTCCATATTGGCGAGCGCCGCCGCTTTCTTGACGAGGATCGTCGCGCGAATCATCTCCGGGTGGGCGTGCAATCCGCTGATGGGATAGTTCTCAACCGCGCGCTGCGTCTGCGCGCCGTAGAGCGCATCGGATGGGACCGCTATATCGCCGAGTGAGTCGTGTTCGATACGGGATTGCCAGTGTGGACTATCCTGCCGCATGTTTCAAGCGCCTCCTGAAGCAGCCACGTTGCCCTTCTGGTCGTGCCGGACCACGTGGTACGCGCACGCCACTCGGATTCTATCACGCGACGGCCCGGCTGGTCAGTGAGCGCTGACCACCCCCCCTCAGCGCCTCCCCCGCGAGAGGAGGGGAGCCACCGGCATGACGTTCCTATCCCCGTTGACGCACTCGAACATGCGTGCTATTCTCCCATGCGCAAGGACCAGTGGCGGGGTGGCGTCTGCCCGCCGGAAGGATAGCGCGATGGCGAGCGACGGCTTTACCGACCGCGAGAGCGGCGCTTCCCCGGCCGCATCGCTTGCGCCTGGACGCTACGCCGATGGCTCCCCTCCCCTCGCCGGGGAGGGGCCGGGGGTTGGGTCAGCATCGGCCACCGACGACACCCAGAGCAGCGGCGAGCTCCTGCGACGCGCCCGCGATCTGCTGCTGGAACGCGGCGAGCCGATCCTCACGAGCGAGCTTGCGCGCCACATGTTCGGCGCTACACCGCTCCCCGCCGGCATGGCGTCTCCGTGGGAGCGTCTGGTGGATCAATTGCTGCGCCCGTCGCCGCTCTTCGCCTATGATGAGCGCGGCGCGTGGCGGCTGGCGGCGTGGGACGTCGGGGCTGGGCGGCTGGCGGAGGTCGAATTCGCAGTGCTGGACGTGGAGACGACGGGGCTGGCGGCGGGCCGGCACCGGCTCATCGAGGTCGGCGCGGTGATCGTCAAAGGCGGAGAGATCGGCGCGTCGTTTTCGCGGCTCATCAATCCTGGCCGGCGCCTGCCGCAGTTCATTTCGCAGTTCACCGGCATCAGCCAGCACATGGTCAATCGCGCGAAACCGGCGGCGCTCGTTCTCCCGCACCTGCGCGACTTCATCGGCGAGCGGCCCATCGTCGGCCATAACATCGGCTTTGATCTCAGCTTCCTGGCGTATGAGGCCGATCTCTGCGGCATCGCACCCGCCTTCGCCACCTCCGGCGTGGACACCATCGCCCTTGCCCGCCGCTACCTCACAGGGATGCGCCGCGCCCGCCTGGATCGCGTCGCCGCCGCGCTGCATCTGCCCGTGCGCGACCGACACCGCGCTCTCCCCGACGCCACTATCACCGCGCAGGTGTTCATTCTGCTGCTGGCCCGCGCCCAACAGGAAGGGTGCGCGACGCTGGAAGATCTGTTCCGCGTGCTGGACGGCATGGCGCCATCCACGGTCAGTTTGCCGGCCCCGCGCCCCACCGGCAGCATCTACCTGAACCCCGCGTGGCGGCAGAAGTTCTCCACGAAGCCGGGTGTCTATCTGATGAAGGATGAGCAGGGAACCGTCATCTACGTCGGCAAGGCGAAGTGTCTGCGCGACCGGTTGGCCTCGTACTACACCCAGCCACTGGGGTATACCCGCAAAATGGACGGCCTGCTCCAGAGCGTGCAGGCGATTGAGACGCGCGAGCTTGGCTCCGAGCTTGAGGCGCTGCTCGTCGAGTCGGCCCTCATCAAGCAGTTGCAGCCGCGCTACAACGTGCAGCTCCGCAACTACGAGCATTACCCGTTCATCAAGGTGGACGTCCAGCACCCGTACCCGCGCTTCTACGCGACGCGGGAGATCGCCGCCGATGGCGCGCGCTACTTTGGGCCGTTCCGCAGCGGGCGCATCGTGGACGCGACCATCGAGCTGATCCAGAAGGTCTTCCCCATCCGCACGTGTACGCGCTCGCTGCCGCCCGCCGGCAAGCCCAGCGACCCGTGCCTGCGCTATCACTTGAAACGCTGCCCAGGGCCGTGCCGGGGCGTGTTGGATGACGACGTGGTGGCGGCGCACGCGCGGGCCGTTGAGGAAGCGTGCGCGTTCCTGGGAGGCGAGCGCGACGACCTGATTGACCGCCTCAAGCGTCAGATGTTCGAGGCGGCGGCCCGGCAGGACTTCGAGCGCGCTGCCCGCCTGCGCGACGCCCTGCGCGACGCCGATCAGGTGCTGCTGGGCCAGCGGCTGGTGACGGGCGCGGTGGAGGCGAACAACCTCCTGATCGTCTACCCG
>DATEGV010000410.1:0-5041 GCA_035279925.1 Ktedonobacterales bacterium
CGCCGCGAACCACCACGGATTGGCGAGTGTGAAGCGCGCCGAGGGCTTGCGCAGGATGCCGCGAACGCCGAAGTACATGGCGAATGCGCCAGCGATCAGCGGCCCCAGGACGAACGCGATGAGATCGGCTTGGATGGCCAGGCTGTTACTGCTATTGTTCATCAACGCGGGAATCGTGAGCGCGGCGAGCGCCAGCGCCAGCAGGACAGCCACGCCGCCGGAGATCGTCACGATCCACGAGACGACCAGCGCTAATGTCTCCGTCGGGGCACGCCGTGGCCGCCAGGGAACCGGATAGTAGTACGGTGGGTAGTAGTAGCCGGGGTACCCGGAGTAGCCGTAGGCGACGGGATACTGGTAGCCGTATGGGTAACTTGGCGCGGCCGGAGCGGCGCCGTTCGGCCACGCGGCGGGTGGTTGCTGCCCCGGCTGTGGCTGGGGCTGTGGCTGGGGCTGGGGCTGTGCATTGCGCCACGCTGGAGCCGGGTGGATGTATACTGCTGTCTGCGGATACGGCGCGTAGCCCTGCGGGTACGCGGGGTATCCCTGTGGGTAGGGCGCGTAGCCCTGCGGATATTGTGGGTAGCCGGGCGCGGTGGATGGGGGCGCGCCGTTCACCTGGGGGACAGACGCTGGCTGCTGGGGCTGCGCCGCGCCGTTCGCCTGTGACTGCTGCTCGGGCGGAGCAACTGGCGACGCCGCCACCACAAACGGAGCTGGCGCGGGCGGTGAAGCCGGCGCGACCAACGCGCCACACGTGAGGCACCGGCCATCCCGCCCAATCGTGTCAGCGCCGCAGTGCGCGCAGATCAAACCATCCACACGTATCGCCTTTTCATGTCAGTCCCGATCCCGCGACCACCGCGCAGCCACGCTGAGTATACCAGAACCGCAAAGCGCCGCAACGGAGCGCCATTACTGTATACGCTGAGCGGTACGCGGGGGTTTGCCGCGCTAGGAGGCCGCGCCCGCGCCGCGCGCCAGCGGAGCCACCTCGACCGATCCGGCGCCAAGTATCTCTTCCAGTCGCTGCATCAATTCAGGGCAGAACTTGACGCCCGGTTGCTCCGACGACTGCGCCAGCCGCGCCTCCCAGCGCCCGTTGCGCAGCAACACCTCGAACCGGTCGTCGCCCGGATACTTCAGCAGCGCCGTGAGCAGTTCGTCGGCGCGCGCGACTTCGAGCGCGTCGCTCTTGCCGCGCGAGACGCGAATACGCAAGAGATATTCCTTGCGATTGAGTTCCTCCTCAGTTGCGACAAAGCTCTCCACGCTTTCGCAGACGAGCTGCGGCTCATCCTCGCGCAGTTTCACCGTGCCGCCGATGAGGACGACCGCATCCGTGCGCCACTGTTCGGAGGTGGCCGCGTAGACCTTCGGGAAGACGACCACTTCGATGGAGCCTTGCAGGTCTTCCAGCTGGACCGCCGCCATCGCGTCGCCGCGCTTCGTCATAATCCGGCGCACGTCCGTAATGCGCCCGCCAAGTGTGACCCGCTGGCCAGCCCACTCCTCATTCAGCAGAGATGTGTACGTCGTAACCTTGCGACTCAAGACGGTGGCGACATGCGAGAGCGGATGCGCAGAGAGATAGAGATTGAGCAGTTCCTTCTCCCAGGCGAGGAGCTGCGGCAACGGATGATCGGGCACGTCGGCGAGCACGAAGTCGTCGTGCGCGGCGTCCGCGACGGCGGCGAAGAGGCTGTCCTGGCCGATCTCGCGCATTTTGCGCTGCTGCTGGCCCAGCGCCATCGCGCGGTCCAGGCTCGCCAGCAGGGCGCTGCGCCGGCCAAGGGAGTCGAGCGCGCCCGCTTTGATGAGACACTCCACCGCGCCGCGCGTCAAATTCTTGCTGTCCGTGCGTGAGAAGAGATTCGCAATCGAGGTAAATGGGCCGCCCTGCTGGCGCGCTTCGATTAGCTCCTCGATGGGACGGCTGCCGACGCCTTTGATCGCGAGCAGCCCGAAGCGCACGGCGAGCGCCTGCCCGCCCGTCGCGGTGTGCGCCGCTGTGGCCGGTTCGACGGTGAAACCAGAGAGACTCTGATTCACGTCCGGCGGCTTCACCTCGACCCCCATACGCCGACACTCCTCGACGGCGGCGACCACCTTCTTGGCGTCGCTGGCCTCGGTGGTGAGCGTCGCGGCCATGAACTCCGCCGTATAGTTGGCTTTGAGGTACGCCGTCTGGTATGCGACCCAGGCGTAGGCGCAGGCGTGTGCCAAATTAAATCCGTAGCCAGCGAACGGCTCGATGAAGGTGAAGATCTGATCGGCGACCTTCTCCTCGATGCCGTTCTTGACGCAGCCCTTGACGAACATCTCACGATACTTCGCCATCTCGCTGGCAAGCTTCTTGGACATCGCCTTGCGGAACTTGTCCACCTCGCCCCAGGAGAAGCCGGCCAACTGAATCGCGATCAACAGCACCTGGTCCTGATACACGATGACGCCGTACGAGTCGCGCAGTAGCGGCTCCAGCTTCGGATGCAGATAGCGAATCTCTGCCTCGCCATGCTTGGCTTTGATGAACCGCGGAATCGAATCCATCGGTCCTGGGCGGTAGAGCGCGACCATCGCCATTACGTCCTGGATACAGGTTGGTTTGAGGTCCTTGATGTAGGTGCGCATCGCGCCGGATTCAAGCTGGAAGACGCCCGTCGTCTCGCCCTCGCCAAGCAGCGCGTAGGTCTTCGCGTCGTCCGTAGGCAGCCGGTCGAGGTCTATGTCGTCGCCGCGCGTCTCCTGAATGAACTTCTTGCAGTTCATTAGGATCGTCAGGTTGGAGAGGCCCAGGAAGTCGAACTTGATGAGTCCAAGGTCCTCGATGTGCGCCTGTTCATACTGTGAGACGAGCCAGGCGTTGCTGGGGTCTTTGTAGTCGCGGAGCTGGATGGGCACCACCGATTCGAGCGGCTCGCGCGAGATGACGACCCCGGCGGCGTGGATGCCGGTGCTACGGACGGTGCCTTCGAGTTCCTTGGCCATATTGATGAGCGTGCGGATCTGTGGGCTTTGATCGTAGACCTGCTTGAGTTCGCGGACGCCTTCGAGTGAGCCGGTGATCGTCACCTTCGGGCCGGCGGGAATGAGCCGCGCCACGCGGTCGGCCTCAGCCTGCATGCCCATCACGCGGCCAACGTCACGCACCGCCGCTTTGGCGGCCATCGTGTTGAAGGTGACGATCTGCCCGACCTTGTCCCAGCCGTATTTGTCCGCGACGTAGCGGATGACTTCTTCACGCCGGTCATCCGGGAAGTCCATGTCAATATCGGGCAGCCCCTTGCGTTCGGGATTGAGGAACCGCTCGAACGGCAGCCCATAGAGCAATGGGTCCACGTTGGTGATGCCCAGCGTATACGAGACGAGGCTGCCGGCGGCGGAGCCGCGCGCGACGCAGCGCATGCCGTTGCGACGGGCGTAGTTCACGTAGTCCCATACGATCAGGAAGTATGACGTGAGTCCCTTTTCACGGATGATGCCGAGTTCGTAGTCCAGCCGCTGCTCGACCGTATCGCTGACGGCGCCGAAGCGTTCGATGGCTCCCGCCAGACACAACTGGTGAAGATACGTGTTCTGGTCGCCATACTCAGATGGGATGGTATAGTCCGGCAGCAGATTCGCGCCGAACTTGATCTCGACGTTACACTGCTCCGCGACGCGCATCGTGTTGGAGAGCGCGTCGGGGAACTCCGGGAACAGCCGCGCCATCTCCTCCGGCGTCTTGAGGTAGTACTCCTTGCTGTCGAACTTCATGCGCTTGGTGTCTTCGAGCGTCTTGCCGGTCTGCACGCAGAGGAGCACATCCTGCGCGTCGGCGTCGCTGGCGGCGACGTAGTGGAGGTCGTTGGTAGCGAGCAAAGGTACGCCGGTCTCTCGGTGCAGATCGTAGAGCAGGGGATTCAGCTTGTTCTGATCGGACTCGGCCGCATGGTGGTCCTGTACCTCGAGATAGAAGTTCTCGGGGCCAAGCACATCCTGATACCAGCGGACGGCGGACCGCGCGCCGTTGAGGTCGCCCTTGAGCAGAAGCTCTGGAATCTCGCCGGAGAGGCACCCGGAGGTCACGATCAACCCTTCGGCATGTTGCTCTAGGACCTTCTTATCCACACGCGGACGGTAGTGAAAGCCGCGCGTGTGGGCGATGGTCGTCAGCTTGAGCAGGTTGTGGTAGCCGACCTGATTCTTGGCGAGCATCAACAGGTGGTTGTACTCGTAGCGCCCGGTCTTCTCCTCGATGGACGGGGCCAGATAGCCCTCGCAGCCCAAGATTGGCTTCACGCCCGCGGCCTTGCAGGCTTTATAGAACTCGATGCTACCGTACATGCCGCCGTGGTCGGTCAACGCCAATGCATTCATCCCGCCCGCCTGCGCCGCCTTGATGAGCCGCTTGATGCGCGACTGCCCATCCAGGAGGCTGTACTCGGAATGCACGTGCAAATGCGTAAAGTCCGCGACCACTACAGCACCATCCTCACGATGAACTCAAATGACGACCGGTCTTCGCGGCCATCAATGGCCGGCGCATGGGACGGGCGGAGGGCCGGCGCACGGGACGAGATGCGGGCCACAGCCCGTCGCTTCCGCCACCCGCCTATCCAGATTCATAATAACTCTGTGTGACTCTGTGTTATCCGTAGCCCATCGCCACATGAGTCAACGTCGCCCGCCTCACAAAAGGTAGCACGCGCGCCGCCTCACCGCCAGAGACCCATTTAGGCCAGATGTTCGCATTTCCCCTGCCAGGTTTGGGTTGACGTTCAGTTTGCGCGGGCGCCACAATCTACCCGAATGTCACTGTTCACCCAGAGGAAAGACCTGATGACACCAGCGCACGCCACTACACCGTCACGCTGTGACCTGCTGATCGTGGGCAGTGGCGCCGCCGGCCTCCTCGCCGCCGATGAGACGCTGCGCCGCCGTCCTAGCACGCGCGTCGTCATCGCGGACGCCGGGCTATCGCTGCGCGAGCGGCCGGAGGCAACCCAGAGCCAGATGGTCGGCTTCGGCGGCGCGGGCCTATATCTCGGCGGCCGGCTTT
>DATEGV010000411.1:0-2875 GCA_035279925.1 Ktedonobacterales bacterium
GATACCTACAGCCACTACCTGCTCCATGCCAAAGCGATACGGGACTGGAGGGAGCAGGCCGGCGAATAGTCGGCCGTTTACGCCGCTCCCCGATTGCCAGTGGCGCGTGTGTCGGCTGTCAAGCCTGCGACCGCGCCAGCCGGACCAGTTGCTCCACGACATCCTCTAGACAAGCGCTCGTGTCAATCTCAGAGTCGGCGACGCGGCGCAGCAACGGCTCGACCGTTTGTATCAAGCTAAGCGTACGGGCGACCTCTTCAGGGCGCTTGCCATAGGGATTGTTGGTCCTCACGCGCAAACGCCCGGCGATGACCTCAGCGGGCGCGCTCAGCAGGACGACGTGATCAAAGCGCGGCATGAACTGCCCCATATTCTCCGCGCAGCCGCTCACGAACAACACGTCGCTGTCTTCAGTGGATAGAAGCTCTTCAACGCGATCCTCGCGCCAGACCCAGTCCCGGTCCGGCTGCACCGGCGGCCCGAAGGCGTCCGAGGCGAGGGTGGACGGCGCCCATTCGGAGTACTCGTCACCGTCCGCGTCAACCGCCTTGAATCCGCGCGCGGCAAGCGCCTCGACGACCGTAGATTTGCCGGTCCCAGACATGCCCGTGATGAGAATGCGCTTCACCGGTGGCTCCCACTCACTCGCTCTGCGTCAACGTCTTGATGTGCTCCTCGTGCGCCGCGCGGTCCACATACGGCCAGTGCTGTGTGCGGTCTCCGTCCCAGTTCTCACGCACCCCCGGCGCGCTCAGATCCCAGTCCGGACGAATCTCGCGCGTCACGGCCCGCAGATCCTGCCACAACTCCTCAGTTGAGGGGCGACCCCAGAACCAGTAGCCGTTATAGATTTTGTAGATGACCAGACCCGGCTTCAGCACGAGCGTGTGCGGGATCATCGGGTTGTGGTGCGGGTCGGTGTATTCCTGGATCTCCAGATCCTTCTGCACCTTGCGCCCGGAATCGGAGAGGAACGTCCACTGCGCGCCGACCGCGTCGCGAAACTCGTTGGTCTCCAGCAGGTTGTCGGTCGAGATGGTGACGAGCTTTGTATAGGCGACCGCGATCTTGGGATAGAACGCCGCCAGGGCTAGATGCTGCTGGTGGTCCTTGGGGCAGTAGTGTCCGCGCGAGAGCACCAGAATCATCGGGTCGTTGCCTTGCAGCTCGCTCAGCGAGCGCCGCGTGCGTGTGTGGTCGGTCAGCTCATAATCGGGAAACGTCGCTCCCGGCACGATGTCCGCGCGCATAGGTGGGTCCTCCTTACTGCGTTTCGGTCCAACGCTCACATGGTACACTTGCGCGCCGCGATTCCCGGATGCAAGGGTGTCTGGCTCGCACTTTACGCCAGACCGGCGGCACGGGCCAGCGCCAGCGTCTTCCACGCGACCCGCAGCGAGGCGGCGTCCACCATCTCATCGTCAAGCACGATCGCGCCGACGCCCTGCGTCTCGTCCGCCTGTTCATACGCGTGCATGATGCGCCGCGCCCGCGCGATCTCCTCGGCGGTTGGGCTGTACGCCGCGTTGATGACATCCACCTGCGGCGGGTAGATGGCCCACTTGCCATCGAAGCCCATCCGCGCGCCCATCTCGGCGTCGCGCTTGCAGGCGTCCTGGTCGCGGATCGCCAGCGTCACGCCATCCACGCAGGTGATGCCGGCGGCGCGAGCGGCGGTGATCGTCTTGGCTTTGGCGTAGTTGTAGTAGAAGAACTGCTCCGCGCCGGTCTCCTTCGCGCCGATGTCGCCCGCGAAGTCCACCAGTCCGAAGATGAGGCCGCCCATGCGCGGCGTCGCCTTCGCGATCTGCTCCGCGTGCAGCACGGCCTCCGCCGACTCAATCAGCGCCTCGATGGTGATGCGCCCGACTGGCAGCCCGACGTTCATCTCGATCTGCGTCAGGAAGCGGTCCACGAAGAGCACATCCTCCGGGCCGTTGACCTTGGGGATGACCACGCCGTCGAGATGCTGGCCCGCCGCCTCCACCACCTCGATCAGGTCGCGGTAGAAGAAGGGCGTGCCGAGGCTGTTCGGGCGGAACGCGCGAAACTTGCCGCCGAAGTCCAGCGTGCGCAGCGCCTCGATCACCGTCTGCCGCGCGGCGACCTTCTGCGAGACGGCGCAGGCGTCTTCGAGATCGAACATCACCTGATCGGCGCCGGAGGCCGCCGCCTTGGCCATCATCTTGAGCGAATGGCCGGGGCAGGTCAGCTCCGAGCGGCGCGCGACGAAGTCCTTGGCGATGACGAGCTGGCGTGTCGGCGCGATGGGTGTGTTGGGCGCGCGGTCGTCCGGCGCGGGGGGATTCTCCGGCATGGTGTGTACCTCGTTGCGGTTGGGCAAACTCCGTCAAGCGAGAGTATAGCGCGTCGCCACAGGTACACAGCAAAAAACGAAACCCCCTCGCCGAAGGTCTCCGGCAAGGGGGCGGGCGCTCGGCGCGGCGCGCGATCAGGCGTAGCGGCGCTCGGCGGAGGGCGCGGCGGTCGTGGCGGGCGCGTTTGGCGCGGCCCACTCGCTGAGCCAGCGGTCGAAGGCCTGCGCGCGGTTCTGCGCCTTTTCGGACCCCTTGATCTCGTTGCACTTGCGATGCGCGGGCACGAGATTGTGCGCGGCATGCTCGCCGCCGTCGGCCAGCGCGAGCACATGGTCGAACGAGAGGTCGTCCAGCGTGACCGTCTGGTGGCAGATGGCGCACTGCCAGCGGCCCCGCTCGTCCACCGACTTCTCCAACACATGCGCCAATTCGACGGCGCGCACGGTTCCCTGTACGCCGCGACGACGCGCGCCGCTATTCAGGCGCAACGCCCGACGGCGCACGATGTCAATCATCCAGTCGTCGAAGGACGCCGGCCAGGCGAGCGTGGGCGCCGG
>DATEGV010000412.1:0-3410 GCA_035279925.1 Ktedonobacterales bacterium
AGGCGTTGACAGGGGAAAAGAGGGGTTCCACAGATGGCACAGAGCAAGCAGCCCGATGACCTAAAGTACGCGCCGACGCACGAATGGGTGCGTGTCAACGGCGACGAGGCGACCATCGGCATCTCCGACTACGCGCAGGACGAGTTGGGCGCGGTCGTGTACCTCGATCTGCCGTGGGATGACGCCGGCAAGCGCGACGTTGCGGCGGGCGCGCACTTTGGCGACATCGAATCGGTGAAGGCGACCTCCGAGCTGTTCTCGCCCGTCAGCGGGCAGATCGTGCGTGTCAACGATGGGCTGCCCGACCACGAAGGGCTTGTCAACACGGATCCCTACGGAGAAGGCTGGATGCTCGTCGTCAAGCTGAGCAACCCCGCCGAGCTCGATTCCCTGATGGACGCCGCCGCCTACACCACGTTCCTGCAATCCGCCGGTCACTAACCACTAGCGCCAAGGATTACCCCAATGAGTTATGTCCCCAACACGAGCGCCGAGCAACACGAGATGCTGCGCGCCGTCGGAGCCGCGTCCTTCGCGGAACTGCTCGCGCCGGTGCCGGACGACGTGCGCCTCAAGCGGGCGCTGAATCTGCCGGCGGCGCTGGCGGAGCCGGACCTGCGCCGGGTGATGACGGCGCTGGCGGAGCGCGACGCCGATCTGGACCACTTCCCGTCGTTCCTCGGCGCCGGCAGCTACGACCACTACATCCCCAGCATGGTTCCCCACCTGTACAAACGCTCCGAGTTCTACACCTCCTATACCCCCTACCAGCCGGAGATCAGCCAGGGCATGCTGCAAGCCATCTATGAGTTCCAGACAATGGTTTGCGAGCTGACGGGGATGGATGTCGCCAACGCCTCGCTCTATGACGGCTCGACCGCCGTGGTGGAGGCGGCGCTGCTGGCCATCGGCACTGCGGCCACCGGCGAGATCCTCGTCTCGCGCGGCCTTGATCCGCAGTATCGGGCGACCCTGCGCACCTACGCCTGGGTCCGTGGCTTCACCATCCGCGAGCTGGCGCTGGAGAACGGCGCCACGTCGCTCGGCGACCTGGAGGCCGCGCTGACGCCGGAGACGAAGGCCGTCATCATCCAGCATCCGAACTTCTTCGGCTGCCTCGAAGACATGCGCGCCGCCGAGCAGCTCATCCACAAGACCGGCGCGCTCTTCGTCCACGCCTTCACGGAGCCGGCCGCGCTCGGTGTGCTGGCCGCGCCGGGCAGCTACGGCGCCGACATCGTCGCGGGCGAGGGGCAGAGTCTCGGCAGCCCCATCGGCTATGGCGGCCCCGCGCTCGGCCTCTTCGCCGCGCGCTCCACGTATCTGCGCCGCATGCCGGGGCGGCTCGTCGGCAAGACCGTTGACGACCGGGGGCAGACCGGCTACGTCCTCACGCTGCAAACGCGCGAGCAGCACATCCGCCGGGAGCGCGCCACCTCGAACATCTGCACGAATCAGGCGCTGCTGGCGCTGGCCGCGACGGTGTATCTCTCCGCGCTGGGCAAGGCGGGTTTCCGCGAACTGGGCGAGCAGTGCCTGCAACGCGCGCACTACGCCCGCGAGCGCCTCTGCGCCATTCCGGGGTTCCGTCCGCTCTTCACGCGCCCGTTCTACGACGAGTTCGCGCTGACGTGCCCGCTGCCCGCCGAACACATCAACGCCGAGCTGCGCGAGCGCGGCATCATCGGTGGCTACGATCTGAGCCGGGATTATCCGGAGTTGGAGAACGCGCTGCTGCTGGCCGTGACGGAGACACGCACGCGCGAGGATATAGATTCGCTGGCAACGGCGCTGGAAGAAATCGTGAGCAACGACGCATGAGCACTGAGCAACTGATCTTTGAGAAGGGCGCTCCCGGCCGTCGCGCCGCGACGCTGCCCGCGCTGGATGTTCCCGCCAAGCCGCTGGCGAGTCTGATCCCGGCGGAGTATCTGCGCGCCGAGCCGGCCCCCCTGCCGGAGGTGAGCGAGGTCGAGGTGGTACGCCATTACACGCATCTCTCGCAGCGCAACTTCGGCGTGGACTCCGGCTTCTACCCGTTGGGCTCCTGCACGATGAAGTACAACCCGAAGATCAACGAGGATATGGCGGCGGTACCTGGCTTCGCCCGCATCCATCCGGCGGAGGATGAGAGCATGACACAGGGCGCGCTGCAACTGCTCGTCGAGCTCGAGGGCTATCTGGCGGAGATCTCCGGCATGAAGCGTGTGACGCTCCAGCCCGCCGCCGGCGCGCACGGCGAAATCACCGGCCTGATGATCATCAAGGCGCACCACGAGCATGCCGGCCAGAACCAGCGCAACGTCGTCCTGATTCCAGACGGCGCGCACGGCACCAACCCGGCCAGCGCGTCCCTGGCCGGCTACGTCACCGTCGAGCTGAAGTCCGACGCGCGCGGGGGCGTGGACCTGGGCGCGCTAGAGCAGGTTCTGGCCGCGCACGAAGGCAAGATCGCCGCGCTGATGATGACCAATCCCAACACGCTGGGCCTCTTCGATGAGAACATCGTCGAGATCGCGCGGCGCGTGCATGACGCCGGCGGCCAGCTCTATTACGACGGCGCCAACGCCAACGCCATCATGGGCATCACTCGCCCCGGCGACATGGGCTTTGATGTCGTGCATTTCAATCTGCACAAGACGTGCAGCACACCCCACGGCGGCGGTGGCCCAGGGGCTGGTCCCGTCGGCGTTGCCCCGCATCTCGTGCCGTTCCTGCCGGGACCGCTGCCCGCGCGCGGCCCACACGGCTACTTCTGGGAGGACGCCGGGCCACTCTCGATTGGGCGCGTCCGCGCGAACTGCGGCAACTTCCTGGTGCTGGTGCGGGCCTACACCTATATCCGCTTCAACGGTCCCGACGGCCTGCGCCATGTCAGCGAGAGCGCGGTGCTCAACGCCAACTATGTGATGCGCGCGCTGCAAGAGTATTACGATCTCCCGTTCGACCGCGCCTGCATGCACGAGTTCGTCTTCTCCGCCAACCGGCAGAAGCGCCGTGATGTCCACGCGCTCGACATCGCCAAGCGCCTCTTGGACTTCGGCATTCACCCGCCGACGATCTACTTCCCGCTGATCGTGTCGGAGGCGATGATGATCGAGCCGACGGAGACGGAGACCAAGGAGACGCTTGACAACTTCATCGCGGTGATGACGCAGATTGCCCGCGAGGCCCAGGACGACCCGGCGCAGATCCTGGAAGCGCCGCACGTCACGGTCGTCGGCCGGCTGGATCAGACGCTCGCGGCGCGCAAGCCCGATCTGCGCTGGCAGCCGGACAAAGTCGAGGCGCGCGTCTGACGGTGGCGGGGTCGAGGGACGGGGGACGGGTAACGCAGAGTCACGCAGAGTCACGCAGAGTCACGCAGAGTCACGCAGAGGTATATAGAGGTACACATTAGTCACGCGGAG
>DATEGV010000413.1:0-16029 GCA_035279925.1 Ktedonobacterales bacterium
GCCATGCATACGGGTTCCTATATCGCGGGCCAGTGGGTGCATCCCACCTCGAAGCGCGTCACCCGCAACGTCAATCCCGCCGATCCGAGCGACGTGATCGCGGAGTTCCCCTCGGCCACCGCCGCCGACGCCGTGCGCGCCATTGAAGCGGCGCGGGCCGCCTTTCCCGCCTGGCGCGAGACACCGGCCCCGGAGCGTGGGCGCATCCTCTGGCGTGCCGCGGACATCGCGCGGCGCCGGGCGGAGGAGATCGCGCAGACGATGACGCGCGAGGAGGGCAAGATCATCCGCGAGGCGCGCGGTGAGGTGACGCGGGGCATCGCCGTTCTCGAGTACTACGCCGGAGCAGGCTTCCGCATCGCCGGCAAGACGCTGCCCGCCGAGGCGCGCGACACCTTCACCTACACGATTCGCCGACCGCTGGGCGTCGTCGGGCTGATTACGCCGTGGAACTTCCCCTGGGCGATCCCGGCGTGGAAGTCCGCGCCGGCGCTGGTGGCTGGCAACACGGTCGTGATGAAGCCGGCGGAATTGACCCCCGCGACGGCGGCGCTGCTGACGGAGATCTACGAGGAGGCCGGTCTGCCGCCGGGGGTCTTCAATCTCGTCGTGGGGCCTGGCTCAGAGGTCGGCAACGCCATCGTGGATCATCCCGATGTGCGCGCCGTCTCGTTCACCGGCTCAAACGCCGTCGGCATGGCGCTTTACGCGCAGGCGGCCAAACGCGGCGCGAAGGTGACGTGTGAGATGGGCGGGAAGAATCCGGTGATCGTACTGCCGGATGCGAATCTCGATAAGGCGGCGACGGCCATCTCCTCCGGCGCGTTCGGCTCGACAGGCCAACGCTGCACCGCGACCTCGCGCGTGGTGGCGCACGCGAGCATCAAGGACGAGCTGATCGAGCGGGTGGGCGCGCTGGCGGCGGCGATGAAGATCGGTCCTGGCCTGGACGAGACGACGGACCTTGGCCCGGCGGTGGACGCGAACCAACTGCGCACGGATGTCCAGTACATCGGCGTGGCCCGCGATGAGGGCGCGCGGCTGGTACGCGGCGGGAAGCAGCCGGAGGGGTTGCCCGGCTATTTCGTCGAGCCGACGATCTTCGACGAGGCCGCGCCGACGATGCGCATCTTCCGCGAGGAGGTCTTCGGCCCGGTGCTGGCGGTCTGCGCCGCCGAGACGCTGGAACAGGCCATCGAGTACGCGAACGGCGTCGAGTACGGGCTGAGCGCCTCGATCTTCACTCAGGACATTGACGCGGCGATGCGCTTCGCGGAGCTGGCCGAGGTGGGGATGGTCCATATCAACGAGGCGACGGTCGGCGGGGAGGCGCAGCTTCCCTTTGGCGGCAGCAAAGCGACGGGCGTCGGGGAACGCGAGATGTCGGAGGAGGGGCTACGCTTCTTCACCGAACTCAAGACGGTCTTCGTGAATTATGGGCAGAGCGGCAAGCCGCTGAGCATGCGGTGAGTTGCGGAGCCTAACCCCGACTGCCACTATGCTCTGGTGGTGACTCCTGACCTCACCCCCTGCCCCCTCCGCTGCGCTCTGGCCCTGGCTGCGCAAGCCTATGGCTTGCTCCTCGGCCCTATCGGGCCTCGCGCCAGGGTGTCCCACAGGAGAGGGGGAACCCGCAGCGCGAGCGCCGTCGTGCCCCACGCGGCAAGGGACGCCAGGGGGTGAAGCGGCCCAAACCGAACGTCGCGGACGGCGCCGTTTTCACGCGGTCGGAGCCGCGGTGCTGTCTGGCAACTGTGTCTCATCCCGCTCCGCGTTTGCGCGCCGCAGCCGGAAGGCGCCGCGCCACCCACCGTCAGGCGCGGTCGCCGGTTGATCCGCCGGCGTGTTGACCAGCGTCGTGTCCGCGCGTTGCTGCTCATCGGCCGTGGTATTCTCCGCCGCCGTGTAGTTTGACGCAGCCGCCTGGTTCGTCGTCGTCGCGGAGGCAAGCGCGGCGCGGTACTGGTCGCGCTCGCTCACCGCCTGCGCGTGTTGCCCACGGAGGCGCTCATTCTCCCTGCGCAGCCCCGTCAACTCTTGCGCGTTCTGCTCCTGTTGCCGGCCCAGGCCTCGGCCACGCGAGACACGCCCAGGCCCCATGAGCAGGGCGGCGAAGAGGAATCCCAGCAGCGCCGAACCGGCGACGGTCCACCAGACATTACCGGCGAAGCTCGACCCGGCAAAATTGTATCTGGCGGTGCGAATGTTCCCGACCGCGAAGACGGCCAGCAGGACCACGATGACGATCTCGGCGAATGTGACGATCAGGTGTTTCACTTCATGCATGGCTGTACGCCTCCTTGCGGCGTCGTCCGGGTCTCACTCCGGCATGGCGGCCGCGTTGTTGGCAGCGCCTCATGCTGAGGCGACTCTCCGTGACAGCGGTTCTTCCCTGTAGCCTGTGCATGACCTGTGCCAGTAGACATAATGCCGAATGTGCAAACAAGGCAATCCACCGAATTCAGCAGTTAACCCAGGCGGCCAAGCGCCAGCTCAGCGAGCTTGCGCTGCTCCTCTAGCTGCTCCGGACTGCTCTGTCCCGGCCACCGATTACGCTGCCGTTGCTGGCCGACTGTCACGAAGAGGTAGCTGTCTCCGCGCCGCACCATCAGGGAGCCACCCAGGTAGTGCGCTTCGTCGCCCAGGCCCGGAACGGCTTGTCCCATGGTGGCCAGGCGCCGCAGCGCCGCCTTCGCCATTGGCAGGTCATCGGCGCCCAGAACCACCTGGATCCGAACAGTCCGGGTCCGCGACGCATTTTGGTACACCGCGACGGCCCCACGCGCCTGCAACGGGTCGTGCCCCGCATCGGCCGGGGCTTCCTGGAATGGCTCGCCCAGGATCGCGCTCACCTCTTCGGCGGACGGTAGCGGGCCATGCCCCATCGCACTCGACATACGCGGGATGGCGTCCCCCACTCCATACATCCCCTGACCGCCACTCCCGCCCAGCGGCGCGGCGATTGGCTCGATATTGACCACGAGCTTGGTGCGGGGCAGGTAGTAGACGCGGTAGCGCAGGCGGGAGTCTAGTCGCTCATATGCTGCGCGGCTGACGCTCCAGGCCAGCGACTTGATCCGATAATGGTAGCTGATGACACTACTGCCCTCAGAACCACTCTCTGTTCGGGTAAACTTGGAGATGAACCCTTCAACACTGGCGACGCGCCGCCCGGCAAGATCACTGGGCAAGCGCAGGACGAAGCGGAATCCCAGCGCCAAGAGGAAGATCCCAAAGGCGAGCGCCGCAACGGCCCCTGCGCCTGTCGCTCCAAACGGCGCATGGCCCCCAAACGCGCGTGGCGACACCAGGCCCACGCCACCCAATATCAGGCATACCAATCCCAGACCAAGCGCCAGCATGGCGGCGCCAGTCGCCCTGAGCCTGATGGCGCTTACTTGTTCGGGCGCGAGCAGCCCGGCGCGGTTCGCGTCCAACGCCTCGGGACGAAAGCCGTGAATCCGGGACAGTTCGGTTACCTCATCACCTGGCATCGTCGGTTTCCTCCAAGAGCGCATGGTAGGACAACGACAACCTGCCGAGTGGGAGAGCGGGCCAGGGGCGAGGTCTACCCCACCACCGCCTGGTCCGTGATCGCCAGCGCGGCGTCTATGATCGCCAGCCCCTCGCGAAGCTGCTCCTCGGTGATGCAGAGCGGCGGATTGACGAAGCAGGTGTTCCAGCGCACCAGTGTGAAGAGGCCGTGCTCGCGCAGATACGCGCCGAAGGGCGCCATCGGGCCAAGTTCGCTCGCCTTCGGGTTGAAAGGCGTCATCGGCTCGCGCGTCCGCTTATTCTTCACCAATTCGAGAATGCTGAATAGTCCGATGGCGCGCGCATCCCCCACCGACGGGTGCCGCTCCTTCATCGCGTTCAGCTCAGTCTTCAAGATCTCGCCCAGCGTCTTCGCGTTCTCGATGAGGTGGTCCTCTTTATAGACGTTGATGCAGGCGACGGCGGCGGCGCAGCCGACCGGGTGCGAGTTGTACGTGAGGCCGGCGTAGAGCGGGTGGTCCTCGAAGCGTTGCGCGATCTCGTCCGTCACGATGACCGCGCCCAGCGGGACATACGCCGAGGTGAGGCCCTTCGCCACCGTCATGATGTCGGGCACGACGTTCCAGTGGTTGACGGCGAACCACTCGCCGGTGCGCCCGAAGCCGGACATGATCTCGTCGCAGATCAGCAGGATACCGTGCTTCGTACACAACTCGCGCAGCCCTTGCAGGTAGCCGTCGGGCGGGATGATGACGCCGTTGGTGCCGGTCACAGTCTCGACGATCACCGCCGCGATGGTCTGCGGCCCTTCGAAGGTGATCACATCCTCGATGTGACCCAGGCAATCCATCGTACAGGCCGGTCGGTCGCCGCACCAGCGGCAACGATAGTGGTCCGGGTCCAGGACGCGGACGACGCCGGGGATGCCCGGCTCCGCGGCCCAGCGGCGCGGGTCGCCGGTGAGGGTGATGGCGCCCGCCGTGCCGCCGTGGTAGGAGCGATGGCGCGCGATGATCTTGTGGCGGCCCGTCACCCACCGCGCGATCTTGATGGCGTTTTCGTTGGCCTCGGCGCCGCCGTTCGTGAAGAAGGCTTTCGAGAGGTTGCCCGGCGTGATCTCTTGCAGCAGCCGGCCAAGCTCGGCGCGGATCGCCGTGGTCGAGGTCGTCGGCGCGACATAGCAGACCTGATCCATTTGCGCCTTGACGGCGTTGATGACGCGCTCATCGCCGTGGCCGATGTTGACGCACATGAGCTGCGAGTTGAAATCCATGTAGCGTTTGCCGTCGGCGTCCCAGAAGTAGACGCCCTTGGCACGGTCAACCACCAGGGGCTTGATCGCGTTCTGCGCCGTCCACTCATACAGTGTCGTCGCGCGTGAGAGGTCGAGGATGTCTTGTCGGCTCAGGTCGCCTATCGCCATAGTGAACCCTCCAGGTGGTGTGTGGCCGTCGCGCACGTTCGCGCGGGGGTGGTCTCCATGATACACGATGGCGAGGACGAGACGCGCCGCGCGCATCGGGGGTCAAAAATGGCCGGCGCACGGATCGTCATGCGGCATGAGGCCGCATCAGCCGAGCTTGTAGGTGACGAGGCCCTTTGCGACGAGCGTTCCCGATGCGACCCGCACCTCGACGTCCAGATAGACGAGGCTACGTCCCCGCCGCAGCACGGTGGCGACGGCGCGCAGGTCCTCGGCGGTGGCCGGCGCGAGGTAGGCGATGCTGATGCCAACCGTCGAACCGCGCGGCGTCTCCGGCACATCATCGCTTGACCACGCGGCGACCATTGCGGCGGTGTCAATCAGCGTGGCGATGGCCCCGCCATGCACCGTCGCGCCTATGGTCACAAGTGGATCGGCAAAGGGCAAGACGAGCGTTGCGGTGTCCGGTCCCATCGCTTCAAGGCGGAGGCCGAGATGCCGCACGAAGGGAGATGTGGGCAGGAACTGGCGCATGATCTTCGCGCCAGCCGTAGGTCCGGCCTCACCGTTGCTGGACTCATCCATAGCGTTCCGCGTTCTTTCCGCCACAACACGGCTACTTGAAGAGGCTGGCGACCGGATAGGAGAAGCCGGGGAGCACATCCAGTCCATCCAGAAGGTCGCCCGTTCCGAGCGACGCGACGGGTTGGGCCGCGCCGGGACGCCAGACATCCACCTGTTGATACTTCGGCCAGACCATCCACACGAGGCGGACACCGGCATCAAGATATCGCCGGGCCTTGGCCGCCATCTCCGGCCGGTATTGGCTGGGTGAGACCACTTCCGCGACCAGGTCCGGGGCGAGCCGAAGCGCCTTCGTGTATTCCGGTGAGGTCGAGGGCGGTAGACGGCCGGACGCCACGTATGCGACATCAGGCACAAGCCCCGTTTCTCCGGTGTCACCGGGCTGGGTTAAGTCATATGTGCCGTCCGCGCCGGTGACACGTCCGAGATCGTGCGCGTCCGCGAATGCGAGCAGAGCCGCCGCGAGGCGCAGACCGATGATTGACGCCTCAAAGCCGCTACCTGGCATCCGCACCAATCTCCCCTCTACGAGCTCATACATCCACCCGTCGTCCGGTAGCTTCAGCATCTCGTCTACCGTCATCGGGCCAACATCGGGAACCGGCTCAGCCCAGGGGGCGAGTATCTCGTGCGCCATTCGTCCACCTCGCTTTTTGCGTGCGCGTCTGCCTCAGTCTACCATACGAGCGGGGGGCGCGACTCCCCACTCCTTGCGCTGAGATGCGTCGGCGCTCGCGCTCTGGCTCCCCTTCCCACTGACGTGCGGGAAGGGGGTCGGGGGGTGAGGTTCTGAGGGGACTGGGGGTGAGGCGCCTACTTCTTGCGCGAATTGCCGCCCGCGGCCACTTTCGCCTTCGCCGCCGTCGCGCTCGTGGTTAGCTTGCCGACCGGCTGGCGATGGATGAACTGTCCCGCGCCCTGCTCGCCCTTCCACTGGCCGTCTTGCACAAGCACGCGCCCACGCGAGAGGACGACGACGGGCGCGCCCGTCACCTTCATCCCCTCATAGAGGTTGTAGTCGGTGCGCTGGTGATGGGTCTTCGCGCTGAGCGTGCGCGTGGCCTCTGGATCCCAGACGACGATATCAGCGTCGCTGCCCGGCGCGACGACACCCTTGCGCGGGTACGCCCCGAACATCTTCGCGGGCGTCGTGCAGCAGAGGTCCACCCAGCGGTTGAGCGAGAAATGACCAGCGCGGACGCCGTGGGTATAAAGCACCATCATGCGGTCCTCGATCCCCGGCACGCCGTTGGGAATCTTCGAGAAGTCGCCCTTGCCCAGCTCTTTGCCGCCGGGGCGCCCGTCTGACCCGCCCTCGTACCAGAAGTCGCAGTGGTCGGTCGAGATGACCTGCAAGTCGTCGTTCCTGACCGCTTGCCAGAGCGCTTCCTGATCGGACTTCTCGCGGAAGGGCGGCGAGCAGACCCATTTCGCGCCCTCGAAGCCGGGGCGGGCCAGGTCGTCCTTGGTGAAGAAGAAGTACTGCACGCAGGTCTCGCCGTGAATCTTGTCGCCACGTCCGCGCGCCAGACGAATCGCCTCCACCGCGCCCGCGTTGGTGACGTGGACGACATAGAGATGGCAGCCGGCGACCTCCGCGAGCCGGATCGCGCGGTACGTCGCCTCGGCCTCAAGCTCAGCCGGGCGGGTGAGAGCGTGGTATTTGGGGCTGGTGTGGCCGGCCTTCAGCGCCTCGGCCACGAGGATGTCAATCGCGTCGCCGTTCTCCGCGTGGACCATGATGAGCATGTCGTGCGCCGCCGCCTGTTGCATGGCGCGGAAGAGGGTCGAGTCGTCAACCATCAGGGCGCCCTTGTAGGCCATGAAGAGCTTGAGGCTCGTGACGCCCCACTCGATGGCTTTGGGGATCTCCGCCATAACCTTGTCCGGTAGGTCGGTGATGGCGAGGTGGAAGCTGTAGTCAATCGCGGCCTTGCCCCGCGCCTTGGCGTGCCACATGTCCAGCGTTTCGCGCAGCGTCGCGCCCTTGGGCTGGATGGCGAAGTCAATGTGCATCGTGGTGCCGCCAAACGCGGCGGCGCGATGGCCGGTGAAGAAGTCGTCCGAGGCGACGGTGCCACCGAAGGGCATGTCGAGGTGGGTGTGCACGTCTATGCCGCCAGGGATGACATACTTGCCCGTCGCGTCAATCGTCCTGTCGGCGCTCAGCCCATGCCCGATTGTGGCGATCTTCTCGTCCTCGATCAACACATCCGCCTGGTAGGTATCGCTCGCCGTGACAATCGTGCCGCCGGAGATCAAAGTGCGCATCGTCGAACCTCCTTTGTAAACTCAAGCCTGGTTTGCATCGCCAGCGATCTGGCTCCCCCTCTCCTCGCGAGGAGAGAGGGCTGGGGGGCGAGGTCTATGCGCCGCCCGTCGGTTCGCGGCGCTTGCGCGTGCGGGAGGCAGTCGGCTTCCCCGCCGCGACGGGAGCCAGCGCGGGCAGAATCTCACGTCCGTAGATGTCGAGTGTCGCCTCCTCGTCGCCGCACATCAGGTAGATGTTGAACTGATGGACGCCGAGCGCGGCAAGCTCGCGCAGCCGGCGCTTATGCTCCTCCACGGGCCCGACGATACAGAAGTTGTCCACCACCGCGTCGGTTACGAAACTGGCGTTGTCGCTGCCGACTTCGGCGTGATGGTGGTAGTCGTAACCGTGGCGGTCACTCACGTAGGCGGTCAGCTCGGCGGGCAGGTCGGCGGGGTCGTAGCGCGCCAGCAGGTCCATCACGTGGTTCGAGACCAGTGCGGGGAACCAGCGCACGCGGTCGCGGGCGAGCGGTAGGTCATCCGAGACCCAGACGGGCGCCGCCGCCATGATGGTGATGCTCGCCGGGTCGCGGCCAGCGGCCAACGCGCCCTCACGCACGAAGCCGATGCTCCATTGGATCAGATGTGGGTCGGCGAACTGCAAGATGACGCCGTCGGCGACGCGCCCGGCAAGCTGGAGCGCCTTCGGACCGTAACCGGCGATCCAGACGGGCAGGTTGCCCGACGCCCACTCCAGACGGATGCGCTCGCCTTCGTACTCGATCTCCTCGCCCGCCGCCAGCGCGCGAATGTGCTGGGCAGCCTGCTCCAGCCCCGCCAGCGTCGTCGGTTTCTTGCCAAGCACGCGCCGCGAGCTATCGCCGCGCCCGATGCCCAGGTTCATGCGGCCGCCGGAGATGATGTTGAGCGTGGCCAGGGCGCTGGCCGTCACGGTGGGATCGCGCACGGCGGGGTTGGTGACGCAGGCGCCCAGCCGCATACGCCGCGTGTTCAGAGCCATCATCGTCAGCAGCGGATACGGCTCCAGCCAGAGCACGTGCGAGTCGAAGAGCCAGCCATATGTGAAGCCGGCCTCCTCCGCCTGACGAGTCAGCGCGACGATCCGCTCCGGCGTCATATCCGGCTTGAGCGTGATTCCGAAGCTCTGCATGGAACGCCCTCCCGAGGATACTCGCGCGCCTACCCCTCGCAGATTGGGCCGTACTGGTCCGGCCGGCGGTCGCGGTAGAACTGCCAGACGTTGCGAACCTCGCGGTTCTTCTCCAGGTCCAGATCGGAGACGAGCACCTCTTCCTGGGTGTCGCTGGCCTCGGCGACGATCTCGCCGCGCGGGTTGACGAAGTAGCTCGTGCCATAGAAGTCGTCGTCGCCCAGCGGCTCCTTGCCGACGCGGTTGATCGTGCCGACCCAGTAGCCGTTGGCGATGGCGTGGGAGACCTGCTCGATCTTCCAGAGGTGCATCGAAAGCCCACGCGAGGTGGCCGAGGGGATATAGACGATCTCCGCGCCGTTCAGACCGAGGCAGCGCGCGCCCTCCGGGAAGTGGCGGTCGTAGCAGATGTAGACCCCGATGCGCGCATACTGTGTCTGGAAGGTAGGATAGCCCAGATTGCCGGGGCGAAAGTAGAACTTCTCCCAGAAGCCCTGCACCTGCGGAATGTGCGTCTTGCGATACTTGCCCAGGTACGAGCCGTCGGCGTCAATCACGGCCGCCGTGTTGTAATAGACGCCCGTCTGCTCAAGCTCATAGACCGGCACGACGAGCGCCATCTTGTGCTGCTTGGCCAGCTCGCGCATGCGCCTGATGGTCGGCCCATCGGGAACCGGTTCCGCGAACGCATAGAATTTGGGATCCTGGACCTGGCAGAAGTAAGGTCCGGTTGCAAGCTCTTGCAGGCAGGTGATCTGCGCGCCCTGCTCTGCCGCTTGCTTGATGAGGCCGATCTGCCGCTCGACGTTCTCCTCCAAACTCATGCTGCCGTAGGTCTGGATGAGCGCGCTGCGTACGACTGTCATACAGGACATCCTCCAATCGAGCCACGGACGCGCCGGAGCCGGAGAGCACGTGCCCTTCGCGCCGCGAGCGCGTTGCCCGCTGAAAAAAGAAACAGGCGACTGGTTACGGGCGCGTTCGGCCGGCATACCAATCGCCTGGTGGCGACAAAACAGTTGTCGCGAGGCGTCTCGTCCTGAATAATTGGGAGCAGGTCATCCGCGAATGACGCGCGAATGACGCGCGAATGACGCGCGAATGGCTGGTACGTGTCGTTATAGGCTATCCCGCGCCGAGCGTCAAGCGAACATCTGGCCTAAGTCTTGCGGTTGGAAGGAACAGATGAGCGGGGCGGGCGGACGGCGTTTGGTGCGCTAGGGATGGCGGGGCGGAGAGGAGTGCGACCATGGCGCGGGTACTGATCGTTGACGACGATATGGCGATTCGCCAAGCGATGCGCGCCTGCCTGGAAGACGCGAACCACGAGGTGCAAGAGGCGCGCGACGGCGCGGGCGCGCTGGTGATCCTGCGCGAGTCGCCCGATCCGCTGATCGCGCTGGTGGACCTGCATATGCCGGTGATGAGCGGCTATGACCTGCTCCAACTGGTGGCTGGCGACCGTGAGCTGGCGCGGCGGCACGTCTATGTGCTGGTGACGGCGAACACCGAGTCGCTGCCTGTCGTCCAGGCGCTGCGCTCGCAGATTGTGCTGGCCGGCATCGCTAAGCCCTTCGACCTCGACACGCTGATCGAGGCGGTCAGCGAGGCCGAGGAGTATCTGCCAACGCCTGCCGACGAACAGGCGCCCTTCGCCTCCGACGTGTGAGCCGCCCGGCGTACGCTAAACGCGGCATGGCCCTTGCTGCTCAGTCTCTCCGAATATCATCTCACACGGCCGCGCGCCGCGTGCGTATTCAATTTATAGGCGGCGCAGATGCCAATGGACGGCCACGCGAACATTCGACGCGAGCGCGAGTCCGCCAGATCTCCCAGCGCTGAGGAGCATCGCCTGCTCCTCCGTACGCCCATCGCCGCGCTCATCGAAGCCTACCCCGACGCCGTCTTCCTTTATGACCGCGCCGGTCAGATCGTCACACTCAATACGCTTGCCCAGCGTCTCTTCGGCCTGGGCCGCGACGACCAATTCGACGCGCTGCCCTACACGGAGCGGCTCTCCCTGCTCGCGCCACGCGCGCTGGATGGGCGACCGCTGGGCAAGGACGATTGGTATATTACCCGCATCCTCAGCGGTGAGGTGGTTCCCGAGGGCGCGTCGAGTGTCGCGCGCATCCACGGCTTAGATGGACGAGAACGCGTGCTCGCCTACTCCGGCGCGCCGATCCGTGATGATGAGGGCGCGATCGTCGGCGGCTTCGCGATTATCCGCGATCTGACCGAGCAGCAGCGACTCAGCGAAGAGGCGCGCACGGCCAAGGAGGAGGCCCAGGCGCGGGCCGCCCAACTCGAAGCCATTCTCGACGCGATCACCGACGGCATCTACGTCTACGACGGCGACGCCAGTCTCGTGCGCACGAATAGCGCCGCGCAACACCTGAACCCCGGAACCGCGCAAGAGACCTACCGCGCGCGGTCGTTCGAGGAGCGCATCTCGGAGATGCGTATCTGGGATGACCAGGGAATGCCCGTCCGCGCGGAGGACGAACCCGTGCGGCGAGTCTTGCGCGGTGAGGTGCTGACCGGATCGCGCGCGGTGGATTCGCTGGTGCGATTTCCCGATGGCCGGCTGGCCCAGGTCAATACGACGGGCGCTCCCGTGCTGGACGCAACGGGCGCGGTAACGGGCGGCGTCATCGTCACCCGAGACGTGACGGAGCATCGCCAATTGGAGCGCCGCACCCGCGACAGTCTGGACGCGCTGCTGGCGATGGCGCGGGCCGCCGTGGGCGCGCCAGAGGAGCCGGCCACCGACGATACGGACGACGGCGCTACGACCGCGATCCGCGAACTGGCCGAATTGACCCGCCGCGTGATTGCCAGCGAGCGCGTCGCGATCATCAGTCTGGACGATGACGACCACATCGTGCCCGTCGCGGTGGCGGGCATCTCCGCTGAGGAGGCCGCCCAGTGGATGGCGATGCTGCGTGGGGTCCCGCTCGCGCTCTTCCTGCCAGCGGAGCTTGTGGCGCGGCTGCGGGCCGGCGAGGTCTTTACGATAGACACGACGCCGGAGCCCCGGCGCGACACCTCGTTCGGAACCACCTCCGCGTTGCTCGCGCCGATGACCATCGGCGACCGGCTGATCGGTACGCTCTCCTTGGACTTCGGCGCGCACCTCCACGACATCCCCACCGAAGTCGAGGCCCTGGCCAACGCCGTCGCACAGCTCGCCGCGCTCGTGCTCGAACGCGACCGGCTCATGCGCGACCGGGCGGCGGCGGAGGCGCGTGTGCTGGCGCTGACCGAAACGACGCGACGCATGGACGAGTTCCTCGGCGTCGTGAGCCATGAGCTGCGCACGCCGCTGACGGTCGTCTCCGTCAGTTTGCAGCTTGCGGCGCGGCGCATTCAGCGCCTGCTGGACATCTACTCCGAACGCGGCGCGCGGGACGCTGAGATACGCGGCGAATTGCTGGCGCTCAACGCCGTGGTGGATCGCGCGCTTGGCTCGGCGGCGCGTCAGAGCCGGCTCGTGATGGATCTGCTGGACGTCTCGCGTATCAAGGCAGGTAAGCTGGACCTGCGCCCGACACGCTGTGACCTGCGCGCCATCGCCGCCGAGGCCATTGCGGACGCCACAACGAACGAGCCGGAGCGCGCCATCATCTTCGAACAGCCGGAGACGCCGGTGATCGTGCTGGCCGACCCGGACCGCATCGGCCAGGTCATCACGAACTTCGTCGGCAACGCGCTCAAATACTCCGCGCCGGAGACGCCTGTCGCCGTCACCGTCGAGGCGCTCGGCCACACCGCCCGCCTGAGTGCGCGCGACGAGGGGCCGGGCCTCCCCGCCAGCGAGCGTGAGCGCGTTTGGGAGCTGTTTTACCGCGTCCCGGAGATCGAGGTACGATCCGGTTCGGGTGTGGGGCTTGGGCTTGGGCTGCATATCAGCAAGACGCTCGTCGAGCGTCACGGCGGAGAGGTCGGCGTCGCGAGCGAGCCCGGTGAGGGCGCGACGTTCTGGTTCACGCTGCCGCTAGCGCAGTAGGCGCACCCCTCCCCCAGCCCCTCCCCGGCGCGGGGAGGGGAGCCAGAGGACCAGCGGACCAGCGGACCACGGACCAGCGGACCTCATCCGTCAACATTCTCTCCCACAGGAGCGTGAGAGCCTGGTTGCGCCCGCATGCGCTGGTACACGGCGATCAACACCACGAGGAAGGCGCCGCCGAACAGATAGCCGCCGATCACGTCCGTCAGCCAGTGCTCGCCGAGATAGATGCGCGAGAAGCCGACGAGGCCGATGAGCGCGAAGCAGACCGCGAGCACGAGATTGCGCGGCCACGAGGAACGCCAACACGTGAACAGGACGAACGCGAGGAAGCCGTAGAAGACCGTGTAATGCACGACATGGCCGCTGGGAAAGCTGAAGCTGCCCAGCCGCAGCAGCACCTCTACGAGTTGGGGGCTGGGCCGTGGCCGCGCCACGATCACCTTGATGAGCGCCGAGCCGCCATCCGCCAGCAGCGTGAGGGCGAGGAAGAGCGCCTCCAGCCGGCGCCGCAAGAGCAGCAGGGCGATGATCCCAGCAGCCTCGATGATCTCCGCCCACGGCGGATACCCTGGCTGTGAGACGAAGATCATCAGGCGCTGGAACGCGCCGCTATGGATGCGCTGGAGTCCCGTGGTGAAGCCAACGTCGCCGGGCAGGAGCGGATGCGTGTGCGCCGCGAGTCCCAGCAGCGCGACGATCAGCAGCGCCACCACACACAGCGGTACCCAGACGCGCCGCGACACCATCCATATCTCGCCGCCGTCTGGTCGGAGCTGACCACCTGGCGTATCGTTCTTCTCGTCCACACGCTCCGCTCGCCGTCCCAGCGTCATTGGCATTCTCCTCTCCGCTCGCGCCCCGTGCCCCCATTCTATCGGGTGGAGTTCAGCGTATGCCACTCTCGTGCCACGGGGAAAGAATGTCCTCATCCCCCGGCCCCGCTGCGCGCGGGCCCGTCGCGCGGTAGCCGAGCCGCTCATAGAAGCAGCGCGCCTCTCCTTGCCGCGCCGTCTCCCAAGTTCTGGAACTAGACGGTTGATCCTGTCTTGCCGCCTCCGCGTGACTCAGTGTAACCTCTGCGTCCCTCTGTGTTACCCGTGCCCCGCTGGCTATCGAGCGTCGCGCGATACGTGGCGTTCTCCTGAGTCAGACGCGCGATGCGATCCAAAAGCAGATTGAAGCTCAACGCCACCGGCAAGAGTTCCGGCGCCGGCGAGTGGACGCGCACGGCGAGATTGCCCCGCTGCGCCGCCGCGGAGACCGACTGGATCTGCCGCGCGTTCGCCTGTAGGTGCTCGCGCAGTGTTGCCAGTTCGCGCTGCTGGGCGGCGATGCGCTCGTTGGCCGCCGAAAGCGCGTCGGCCTGCACGGCCTGGAGCATCCCCCGTCTGACCGCCGCCGCGGCCACCAGAGTCACCGCCGTCACGAGCCAGTTGAGAGCCAGGGGTAGCAGAAACAGATCGAGGGCGACGCTCTGCGTGTAGGGGGCGCGATGCTGCCAGAACGCCTCAAGTGTGGAGGTGCGTGGCAACACAAACAGTTCGAGAACCATCGCGAGGGAGCAGGTGGCCGTGACGGCCAGAGCGAACTGACGGCGCAGGAGGAGCGTCGCGAGGACGGTCGGGACGATGTACCAATCCAACAGTCCGATGTGGGAGACGTCCAGGCCGTTTCCAAAGTAGCCGATTCCAACGATGGCGATCGTAATGGCGGCGGTGGCTCCGGCGATGAGAACCAGCGCCGCACACTCCAGTTGGCCGTTGCGCGCGAGCGTGAAGCCGGAGGCGGCGGCCAGGAGGCCGCAGAGCAGGGCGGCGGTGGAGATGGGATGAACCGTGGGGTAGAGCGCGACTGGAAACAACAGCAGCAGACACGGCAGCGCCGCGCCACTCACCATCTGCGTGAGCCAGAGCCGGCGCGTGCGCCCCTGCTGGCGAATGAACCGATCCGGATCGGCGGTCAGCGTGACCTTTGCCGTGGAATAGGCCCCAGCGATCCTCCCTGAAGCGGATGCGACAGCCATCGAACACTCCCCCTGGTCCACCGTATGGATGTCCCACCGGTCAGCAATCTGCGCGACCGGTTGCCGGACAGGCAAGCGCAACGGCTGTGCCAGAGCGAGTCGCAACGCGACAATTTGAGGGAAGTGGCGCGAATCTATGTCTCGTATGGTGGCGTATGATGATGGTGGTCGTGGCGGACGCGGTGGTCGTGGCGGTCGCGGCGAATCCGCATATGCTGGCGGCGGCCAACATCGTCGCGCCGTCGAGTGGCAATCAGCCGAGCGGTAATCACACGAAGACGGCAGCGAGAGGATGGAGGGTCCGATATGTCAGACGCGGTTTCGGGCGAGGCCACCAGTCGGTATCCCTTCGCCGCCTTGATCTACGAGCGCCCCGATCCAGAAACCGCCGCGCGGCGTTCGCGAGCGTTTCTGGAGCTGATGCGGCGCCGGCGCACCGTGCGCGCGTTCTCGACCGAGCCGGTTCCGCTGGAGTTGATCGAGAACGCCATCGCCACCGCCGCCACCGCCCCCTCCGGCGCGAATCAGCAGCCGTGGCGTTTCGTCGTCGTACGCGATCCGGAGATCAAGCGGCGCATGCGCGAACAGGTTGAGGCGGAGGAGCGCGAGAACTACGGGCATCGCTTCCCGCCCGAATGGCTCGCGGAGCTTGCGCCGCTGGGCACCGACTGGCGCAAGGAGTTCCTCGAAATCGCCCCCTGCGTGATCGTCGTCTTTCGCGAGGATTATGCGGTCGCGGCGTCGCCCGATGGCGCGGGGGAGCAGCGCGTGAAACGCTACTACTCGGCGGAGTCGGTGGGCATCGCGGTGGGGTTCCTCATCGCGAGTCTGCACGCGGCCGGGCTGGTCACGCTCACCCACACGCCGAACCCGATGGGTTTCCTACGCGAGCTGCTGGGCCGGCCGCGCAATGAGAAGCCATTTGTCGTCCTGCCGGTGGGCTACCCGGCCGAGGGCTGCCGTGTCCCCGTGCTGCGCAAGAAGCGGCTCGACGAGGTGATGACTGTGCTGTGATTTGTGCAGCTACTCCCACTCCTCGAAGTCCGCGCTGATGTCGCGCCAGGAGT
>DATEGV010000414.1:0-2311 GCA_035279925.1 Ktedonobacterales bacterium
TGATGGCGAGCCTGAATCTCACGGCGTACCGCTTCTCCGTCGCCTGGGCGCGTGTCTTCCCAGAGGGGAAGGGGCCGGTCAACGCCGCCGGCCTCGACTTCTACGAACGGCTGGTGGAAGGTTTGCTTGCGCGCGGCGTCGCGCCCTACCTCACGCTCTATCACTGGGACCTCCCACAGGCGTTGCAGGAGCGGGGTGGGTGGGTATGGCGCGACACGGCGCTGTACTTCGCGGACTACGCGGCGGCGCTGGCCCGGAGATTGGGAGACCGAGTCGGCCACTGGATCACGCTGAACGAGCCGCGTGTCGTCGTCACCGATGGGTATGTGAAGGGGCAGAAGGCTCCCGGTCTGCGCGATCCGGCGCTCACTCTGCCTGTCGCGCATCACCTGCTGCTCGCGCACGGCGCTGCCACCCAGGCGCTACGCGCGGAGTTGCCGGCGGAGGCAAGGGTGGGTATCACGCTCGACTTCGCGGCGATCGAGCCGGCGACCGACCGCGACCGCGACGTGGAGGCGGCGCGTGTGTTGGACGGCGTGCGCCACCGCCTGTATCTGGATCCGCTGTATCGGGGCGCGTACCCGGAGGAGACCCTGGCGCTGCTCGCCACGCCGCCCGACCTGCTGCGCGGAGGCGACCTCGAACTGATCGCGACGCCGACCGACTTTCTCGGCGTCAACTACTACACGCGCAGAATCGCGCACGCCGGTCCAGATGGGCCGACCGATCCTCGCCTCGCGCCGGCGCGTGGCGCGCTCACGGCGACGGGCTGGGAGGTCTACCCGCGCGGACTCACCGAGACGCTGCGGCGGCTTCGCGAAGAGTACGCGCCCGCGCGAATGTACATCACCGAAAACGGCGCGGCGTACCCGGACGTGGTCGCCGAAGACGGCCACATCCACGACGGCAAGCGGGTGGATTACCTGCGCGACCACATCCGCGCGGCGCGTGACGCCATCGCGGAGGGTGTGCCGCTGCACGGGTACTTCGTTTGGTCGCTCTTGGACAACTTTGAGTGGTCGCACGGCTATACGCCACGGTTTGGCGTCGTCCGCACCGATTACGCGACGCAGGCGCGCATCCCAAAGGACAGCGCGCGTCTCCTCGCGGCGGTGGCGGCGACCAACGGCGCGGCGCTCGAAGAATGACGAGAACCTCACCCCCCAGCCCCCCTCTGCCGCACTCTGAAGCCAGACCCGTGGCGCCGGGCTGGCGAGCGTGGCATGGTATTTGTGAACAGTCGCTGTAGGAAACGATGACACGCCGAACCGGACGTGAATGAAGGGGGCAGAGCGACATGGCTGACTATGAGTATTCGACGCCGCATGGACCGGAAGACAACCCACCGATCGGTGGCGCGTATACCCTGACGCTCGACGCGGCGGAGCGGCAACTGCTCCAGATGGCGCTCGGCGAACTGTTGCAGACGGTTGCCCGCGAGGAGCATCTCGTTCCACGGATACGCACCCTGCTGGACCGGGTAGACACGCTCACGTCGGCGGAGTAGCGGCGGCGTTCCAACAATTCCCGAACGTAAAGTCTGCGTCAATTCGGTCACGGCAAGTTGACAGGTCGCTACACAGGCCCTAAGATGGCCGGCAAGCGCGCTTGTCAGGAGCGCCCCACGAATTGAATCCGGCTCTGCGTTCGCCGTCTGCTGGGAGGTCCTCATGTTCAAGTGGCTGGGGCACATCATTCGCTCCATGACCAAAGGCTTTGGAGTGCTCGCGCTGCTCTCAGGTGTCGTGACGCTGGCGGGAACATTCCTCGTGACCCACAAGTTTCCGCATGGCTGGACGCTGACGCTGCTGCTCGTCATTATGATCATCTCTGGTCTGCTCGGCGCCGTCGCGGCGCTCGCGTGGCGACTGAGCCACATCGAGGAACTGCTGCACGTCGTCGAGGAGGTCACCGACCACGGCGGCCATGTCAAGCGGTGATCTGCGATTACGGTCTAGAATGAGCCATCTGCCCAACTTCCTGTGCGACAAGCCATAACATTCCAGGCGCCTCGCGCAACTCTCATAGTGCGAAGGGGCGAGACCCCGGCGGCGACGCGATGAGTGGGGCGATGCCCTCGACGCGCCGCGGCTGGTGTCCGCGCCACACGGTGAGCGCGCGATGAGGGTAGATGGAGATGGCGGGAACACGAACCACGGCGCAACATCCTCCGCTCTCCCCGGTAGCGTTGCCCGTGGATATATTCGCAAAAGTACTGGTACGCTCTCCGGCCCACGACATGTGGGTTATTATCACCGCGCCGGTCGGGATACGCCGAGTGGACGGAGAGAGGCGCAGAACGGTGGAGATG
>DATEGV010000415.1:0-12301 GCA_035279925.1 Ktedonobacterales bacterium
GCCCACCCGCGTCGCCACCCGCCGCCAGAGCCGCGAGCAACTCAACACGTTCGCTTTGTCCACGGAGGTCACGCGCTTGCGCCGCCCGCGCGCCAACTCGAACGCATAGCGCGTAATCCGCTCGATCTCCGCCTCCGAATAGGCCATCGTGTCCACGGCGGAGGCCCCGTCCGCGCCCTCGCGAATCTCACTGGGCTTGCCGTAGTACAGACCGCCCGTCAGCTCGCGCACCACCACCATATCCACGCCGCGCAGCACATCACGCTTGATGGCCGACGCGCCCAGCAACGCCGGGAGCGGGCGCACGGGGCGAAGGTTGGCGAAGAGACGCAGATCCTTACGGAGCCGAAACAGCGCGCTCTCTGGCTGCGCTTTGGCGTCCGGCCGCCCCACGCCCGCGCCGCCGACCGCGCCGAACAAGATTGCGTCGCTGCGCTGGCAGAGCGCCATTGTCTCGTCGCTGATGGCGGCGCCCTCGGCCTCGATGGCGGCCTGGCCGACCAGCGCGGGGGTGAGATGGATAGTATGGTGGTAACGTTGGCAAATCGCGCTCAGGACACGCGTGGCCTCCTTTGTGACCTCCGGCCCGATGCCGTCGCCGCCCAACACCGCTATCGTGAACTGGCCCATACGTATCCCTTTCCGCGCCTGCCGCTCTTCCCGTTCAGCGTCACATCACTGGACTATAGCGGCCGGGACCGCAACGGTCAAGCGGCGCTGGCGGCTCCACGAGCGGTCCCATTGGCTTGACACTCCATCGCGCCCGCCGGTATAGTACCGGCGCGGCCAGCAATACGCGGCGGCCATGAATACCAGCATCAGGAGACGCATCATGCGCGATCGCGCTCGCCAGCGGGCAGCCGCCGAGGCCAAGAGCCACCGAGCGACACCCGAGGAGTTGCGCGAGGCCGCCAAGCGCGTCAAAGAGATCGAAGTCGAGCTCGGCAAGCTCGACATCCAGCCGGAGACGAAGATCGGCGAAAACCGCCAGCAGCGTTATGCGCGCGTCCTTCGGCTGCGCTCCATGCGTGATGAGTTCCAGGGGGACCGCGCGCTTGAGGTCCACAACCCTCCTCGGAGCATGGCCGTCGCGCTCATAATGACAGTCGCCTCGTTCCTCCTCTGCGCGTTCTGTGTCGGCGGCTCCTACTTTGCGCTTCAAATCGTCAACCAGAAGCCAGACCCCTCAACCACCATTCAGAACTTCTGGGATGACATGGAGCACAAGAACTACGTAGACCTCCACGACAACTATCTCTCGCCCACGCTGCGCGTACAGCTCGACCAGGCGCGGCTCAGCGCGGAGGCGTCGCAGGCCGACAACAACTTCGGTCAGGTGTCGAGCTATAAGTTGCTCAGGCAGGTGGGCGACATGCAGAACACCGAGACCTACACGTTCGCGGTCGTGCGCGGCGATACACTGACGTATCAGGTCACGCTGGTCGTCACTTTCCACGGCTCCTCATGGGGAGTGAACGACCTCGGCGCCGCCGTGGACCCGACGCTCGCCGGTGTACCCGCGCCCACTCCCGCTCCGACCATCGCGCCTACAAGCACCTCGGCGACCGGCGACGTCGGCTCGGCGCGTTTCGCGTGATTTGGGTCCACGTCCGGCTCGGCGCACCGCTTCCCCCTCATCGGGTTCCGCGTCTGATCGCGCCCACCACTGATCGCGCCCACCACTGATCGCGCGGCAGCTCCCACCGCATGTTCGACACCGCCCGCTTGACATAGCTGGTAATATTCTTGCGTAATCGCGGTATGGTGTCAGGATGCCCCTCATCGTGCGGACAGGACCTTCCCCCCTATGAAACGACTTCTCGCCCCGAAAGTATTGATACCGACGGTGCTCAGCGTTGCGATCATTGTCGCGCTGCTCGGCTTCGGCGACATCCACAAAGTCTTGCGGTTGATGGTCTCGTTTCCGCGCATATATCTGTTATGGTACCTGCTCCTGATGGTTGCCTACGAAGCGGTGCGCTGCCTGCAATGGCACCTGCTCCTCGGCGCGCTCTCGGTACGCATCCCTCTCCGCACACAGATCTTCGCCTTTCTCACGGGCGAGATTGCCAAAACTGTTCCCGTCGGCAACTACTTTCAGAACTATCTGATACAGCGGTCGAACGGAGCCGATTTCGGCCTCACCTCCGCCGCCACGACCTTTGTCGTCCTGATCGAGACGGCGGTATGTCTCGTCGGCGTGGTGATCATCGGCGTAGGCGTCTGGTCGGGCTGGCTGCGTCCGCTCATCGTCATCGGGCTGCTGGTTACCGCGCTCATCGTATGGATTGTGGCGTCCCTGCACAAGGCCGGCCGCGCCCCACAGTGGATGCAGCGGCGCAAAGCCTGGCGCACCGTGCTTCAGGAGTTACGCAACTTCTGGACTGGCGCGAAACAGATCCTCCATCCGCGTGTCTTGATCCTGGCGTCGCTGCTGGGCGCCCTCTACCTCATGATCGCCGGCTCCGCGCTCTACCTCGTGACGCGCGGCCTCGGCATTAACCTGTCCATCTGGGGCGCTTGGGCCGTCTACTTCTTCAGCCTCGCGTTCTCGCTGATCTTTCCGCTGCCCGTGGACATCGGCGTCCTCGAAGTCAGCGGCGTCGGCGCGTTCCTCGCGCAGGGTGTCGGCAAACCGCCCGCCGTCGGCGCCATGCTCATCAATCGCGTGCTGAGCTTCGGCTCGTCCGTGGCCATTGCCCTCGTCGGCGCGGCGGTGCTTCGCGATGAGGCGCGTCAGGCGTTTCGTGATCGACCGCGCAAGCCTCCAAAAGATCAGGCGCGACCGGAGCGGGAGTCTCCCGACACCGATGCGGATCAGGACGCCGCAACGACGCATGGGTGGACCGCGCGCATATAAACACATACGATCGTCCGCGCACGTGCCCTGGACGACGCCGCTGTCGAGTTCGCCCATGGCGGGGCGTTCTTCGCACACAAGAGGAGACCCGATGGCAACCGTGACCGATACCCCCCAGCGGCAACGCGCGCCGAGCCGGACGACCTCCGCGCCCACGGCTTCGCCATTCAGGCAGGCGACGCTCACGGTAGCCGGCGCGCTGCTCGACGCGACCAGCCGTGGCGTCCGGGCCATCCCAACCGCGCAGCGTTACGTCCCCGCAGACGCCATCACCACACCGTTGACGCGGCTGCTGCGCGCGCGCCGGCGTACCATCGCCACCAACTACGCCGTCATGCTCGGCACGACGCCTGATGACCCGCTGGCGCGCTGGCTTGCTGGTGAGAGTATCCGAAACTATGGGCGTATGGCGATAGACTTCCTCGCCTCCCGCACCATGTCGCCGGAGCAGGCGCGCGCACTGGCCACGGCGCGCGGCGAAGAGCATCTGCGCGACGCGCTCAGCGATGGCAAGGGTGTCATCTTTGTGTTGCCGCACTTTGGAAGTTGGGATGTCGCCGCCGTGCTTGCCTCGTCCTTCGGGTGCAAGTTGACCGTCGTGACGGAGAGCGACTGGCTGACGGAGCTGGTTGCCGGCTCGCGCCAGAGCGCCGGCGTCACCTTGGCTCCGCGCGATCGCTCCCTGCGCGCGCTCTTTCGCGCCCTTGCCCGGCAGGAGTGCGTCGTGATGTTAACGGACGTCATCAACGATGGCGTGCTCTCGATGGAAGTCCCATTCTTCGGGAGTCCCGCGCCATTCCCCATGGGGCCAGCCCGGCTCGCCGAACACACCGGCGCCCCCATCATGGTCGCCTCCGCGTGGCGCAAACCCGACCATACCTTTCATATCGAAGGACAGGCGCCCCTGCGCGCGGACCCGGCGCGCTCAACAGAGGAGAACGTCTACGCGCTGACGGCAGAGATCGCGCGCGGCTTCGAGCGTGTCATCGCGCCGCACCCGGAACAGTGGTATCCGTTCCATCCCATCTGGCCGCGACTCACCGCGTCGTCTCCACACGACTGAGTTTTCGTCGCAGCAGCAGGCTTGCCACAGCAAGCACTCGCTCGGCTGAGACGCTGGCGAGCGCGTCACAAACCCCTTCGCAGCAGGGGCGACTCCAGACGACATCACCGCCGACGAAGTACCGTGGCGAACGGCACGCGCTATGCGGCGTCACCACGACGCCCTGCCCGGGATGTCGCGGCAGGGGATGAAAATTGGAGACCGCCGTTGGTCCATAAACACCGACATAGGGCGTGCCGAGCGCGGCGGCGGCGTGCAGCAGACCGGAGTCGTTACCGACGAAGAGCGCGCACGACGCGATCAAGGCGAAGCTTCCCATGAGCGAAAGGTCGCCGGCGATTTGCAGTGATGGGCCGCGCATGGCGCGCGCCACTTCCGCCACAAGCTCGGCCTCATCTGGGCCGCCAAACAGCAGTATGCGCGCATCCCATCGCGCGCGCAGGGCGTCGGCCAGTTGCGCGTAATATTCCGCCGGCCAGCGCTTCACACCGTCCAGCATCGTCCCGCCCGGATGTATCGCGATCAGCCGGTCCTTCCCGCGCGCAATCCCATGCGCCTCAAGATAGCGTTTGGCCTCGCGCTGTGCGGCGTTAGGCACGCGCAGCCGCACCGTGGAGTCGGCTTCACGCCAGGGCGGCAGATCCAGTTCCTCAGCGCAGTCATAATAATGTTCGGCGGCGTGCGCGCCTCGCCAGCGCCGGTGTTTCCCCGGAAGGAACCACCACCCGTGATCGAACTTCATGTAGGTCCGAAGCGGTACGCCCGCGAGGAGCGGGAGCCACTTGTAGGCCGGCGACGAGAAATCAATCGCGACGTCGAAATGCCTGGCGCGCAGGCGTTTCACCGACTTCACGAGATGCGCCGCGCCGCGCCAGTCGCGTCCGGTCGGCAGCACGAGCACTTCGTCTACACCGGCAATACTCCGCATGAGGTCCGCGGTCGTCGAGTGGACCAGGGCGGTGATCCGCGCTTTTGGATATGTCTCGCGCAGGGCGGCAACAGTTGGCGCGCAAAATATTGTGTCGCCGATCGGCAACGGCGCCAACAGGAGGATACGCGCCGGTGGTCTCGTCCAGGCCACTGCCCGCGAGTGGTGACTGAACATGCTCGATCCTTCTCACATACTCGTGTTGCGGTCGTACAGCAACCGGTACAGCAGCGCCACACGGCGTCGTCGCGGCCCCACGGTCGCGTCATCAGGCTGCGGCGCGGTGAGTCGCCGGGCGAGCAGCACCGCCGGCAGCAGCGCGGGGGCCCAGCGCGCGGACGCCGACCGCCTGCCATTCGCCGCAAAGAGCGCGGGATAGATGTCGGCGCTGATGAAGCACCCCAGCGGCATCGCCTTGCCGCGTGCCGCACGCTCACTGCTCTTAGCAATGCCAGAACTGTGCCACAACCGTGGCAGCGCCCGCCACAGCCCGCCGCCTATCATCGGCGCCAGCGCGTAGCCCCACACTCGCGGCGCAAGCGCAGCGGTCGCGCCGACATAGGCGCTGATGCCCCGGCCGCCCTGGAAGCGCAGGAACAGCGGCCAGCACTGGCCGGCCACGCCGCAGACGCCCGCAAGCCCAGCAACTTCGTCCGCGCAGCCCAGGCTCCGCGCCACGACGACCGGCGCGAGTCCCTTCGAGGCGTCGAGGAGCCACCCCACCGTCGCCGGCGCCGGCCCGCCAGCCGCCATGAGATTCGTCGCGCCGACATTGCCTGAGCCTGCCCGCTTGAGATCCACATGGCGACGCTTGCCCAACACGTAAACAAACGGTAGCGACCCATACACGTACGCTCCAAGGCAGAGCGCGCCCGCCAATTGCCATGACGCGCGGCGCCCGCCGACAACCTCAGCGTTCATCGCCATCCGCCTCGCAGTAGAACGCCACGCCGAGCAGGCCAGGGCCACAGTAGCCGCCCATGATCGGGGTGAACTCGGTGGTGTACGCTTCGCGGCAATCGAACGCATCGCGTAGCCGCGCTTCGAGCGCTACCGCTTCGGCCTCCGCGCGAGCGTGCTGCACGGCCAGGTGGACCCGCGCGCCATGCGGAATCGAGGCGCGCACCTGCTCGAAGAGGGCCTCGATAGAGCGACGGCGCGAGCGTACACGCGCCAACGGGCGAATATCGCCACCGGAGATCTGTATGATCGGCTTGATGGCAAGCACACCGCCGAGAAAGGCCGCGACCTGCGGTATCCGCGACGCCTTCGCGAGATAGTCGAGGGTGTCCAGCGTCACGAATAAACGCACGCGCCGGCTCACCACCTCCGCCCGCGCCACGGCCTCCGCGAAGGTCGCGCCCGCCTCCACCGCGCGCGCCGCGGCCAGAGCCACAAACCCCTGGCCCATGCCGGCCGAGAGCGAGTCCACCACCGCGACGCCGACGCCCGGCAGCATCTCAGCCGCCAGGTCACGCGCCAGGCGAGCGGAGCGTTGCAGGGTGCTGATCTTGCTGTCCACCGTCACGGAGATCACGTTCGGCGCGCGCTGGCTCGCCGCGCGCCACGCTTCGAGATACTCCCCCGGCGCGGGTGGCGACGTTTTGGGTGGAGTATGGGTCGCGGCGAGCTTCTCGTAGAACTGCGCATGCGTCAGATCAACGCCGTCCAGGTAGGTTTCCGCGCCGAATACATAGGGGATCGGCAGGATGCCAATGTCGTACCGGCGTACCAACTCCTCCGGCAGGCAGCACGTGCTCTCGCAGACGACCGCGGCCGCGCGCGCGACGGACGCCCGCGACGGGTCCGTGTGCTCGTTGATAGTCAGACTCATACCGCCGCTCCTCCCGCCGTGGGCGCCGCCGGTTGCCGCGCTGGGGCGCACACCGCTCGCAGCGGCAGATACTGGTGCGTCCGTTCAACCTCGCTCACCGCCGCGACCACACGCGCGTTCCAGGGCGTCGCCACGCCATGCTGAGCGCCCAGCCGCACGACCGCGCCATTGAGGTATTCCATCTCCGTGGGCTTGCCGCGCTCGATGCTCTGCCAGGTCGAGCCGTGTATGGGCATGCGACTGAAGCGACTCAGGCCCGCCAGCGCCAACACCGGCGACGCGAAGGCCTCCGGCGCCACCACCACCAGCGTCGTCACCACACTTTGCAGGAGCGCGATGATGGAAGCGTTGCGCGCCTGCCCGCCTTCGGTGGTCGCCCGTTTTCCGCCATAGTAGTGGTGGTCCAGCCGCGCGCCGCATGCCCGCGCCACTCGGTTGCCTTCTTTCATCAGCCGCACCGAGAGCCGTCGTCCCATCGCGCTCCGCGCCAGCTCCGGTAGCGTCAGCCCGGTCGCCGCGCTGAGGCCGTTGTTGAGGTTCGAGATGAGTTTCGTCCAGCGCGCGTCGCGCATCGAGGTCGTGATGTAGGTGGGCATGACGCCTTCAAGGACGCCGCGAATCATGTGGGTGCGCTCGCGGATCGGCCCAAACGGCTCACCAAGAATCGTCCATCCGACGAAGTGGACAGCGATTTCTCCGGGACGCAGGTAGTCCGTCGCGCACATCAGGCTCGCGCCCAGCACACGCTCGCGGCCAAGCGCGTCCGCGGCCAGCTCGTCGGCTTCGACGCCGTTCTGCATGGCCACCACGGGTGCGTCACCCGTCTGTGAGCGCAGGTCGCGACACGCGGCGGCGACATCCTGCGACTTGACGGTGAGCAGCACGAGATCGGGAGGTTGCTCGATGGCGGTTGCCGCCCGCATCCGACAAGTGCGCGTGTCGCCGTCGTCCATGACTACTCGCAGGCCGTCGCGGTTGATGGTGGTTACCTGCTCCACGCGACCGATCAGCGTCACCTCATGCCCGCGCTCACTCAGGCGCGCGGCGAGAAAACAGCCAATCGCGCCCGCGCCCCAGATGGCGATGCGCATCAGTCACCCTCCCTGCTGCCCGCTACACCGGAGCGTGTTCGCCGCCGAGCGATGGACGCGCGATGTGCTGTCGCTCGTACCTGTCGCGCAGGAGCGCCTGTGAGCCGACCGTCAGCAGCAATGCGCCGGCAAGCACACCGAGCGCGACGGAAGCCAGCGCGTAGACCGCGATCCAGCCGCTCATCAGCACGAGACGCTCGACGACGAGATACTTGTGCGCCGCCAGCGCCTGCGTCCGCGTGACCCGCCGCCGCGCCCACCAGAGCGGCGCGTAGACGTAGGCGGCAATCGCGAGCGCGCAGAGCAGCAGCGCCACGGCGAGTCCCGCTGGGCGCACGAGCGCCGCCAGGGCGATTCCCGCCACCACCCAACTCACCACTAGCGATACCACAATGTCAACAGCGGTTGCCAGGCCATAGACGACAGGAACCGTCGGGCAGCCGGCGGCGCGGTCTCCGTCTACGTCGCGTATCGCGCCGACGAGATTGGTCGCGGAGTCGTGGAAGAACACGAGCGCGGCCAGCAACAGAACATCCCATCGCAGAACGTTCCCACCCGCCAGCGCCCCGAAGTACACCGCGCAAACGCCCAGCACGCCACGATCAAAGTTGCCGAGAATGGCTTTCGACTTGAAGGTCTTCGAATAGGCGATGCCGAGCGCGGTGGTGAAAATTGCCAGCGCGAGATTGGCGATTCCCAGCGCCAGCGCGCAGATGTAGCCAACCGCAATCAGGCCGACCATCGTCGCGAAGGCCTCACGTGGCGACACGCGCCCCGAGGGTATGGCGCGATCGGGCTTGCTCGCCGCGTCTATGTCCCGGTCGTAGTAATCGCCGGCATAGAGGCCCGCCTCCCAGCCGCAGATCGTCACCAGCGCGGCCAGCGCGACACGCCAGGCGGGCGCTTGTCCACTCGACGCGAGCTCGATGCCGGCGATGGCGACCAGACCGGAGTGGCACATCGTATACGGACGAGTCATCTCCAGGTGCGCGAGGGCTTTACGCCGCACCTTATGCCCAATCATACGCCGCCCTCGCTCGCGCGAGCGCCTGCGCCGGTAGCGTGACCGCGTAGTAGGAATCGGAGTACCACATGGCGCTGTAGTACAGGCCAATCGGCGCGGGCGTCCACGTGCCGTCTGGCCGCTGTTCTTTGGCGAGCCACCCGACTCCTCGCCGAATCGCGTTCGCGACCGCGTCATTCGACGGCCAGCGCAGCAACGCCATCACCGCCCATGAGGTCTCCTCAGCGGTGCTCGCCGTCATCCGCAGCCCGGCCCAGCCGCCATCGTCGTTCTGGCTGCGCAGGAGGTAGTCAGAGGCGCGCGTCGCCATCGGCAGATCGAGCAGGTCGCAGTCGGCCAGCGCCTCCAGCACGGACGCGGTGCCCGCCGTCGCCTCGCGAAACCAGATCGAAGCAAACGAGCCATCGTACCGCTGCGCGCGCCGCAGGTATCCCAATGCGCGCTCCAACGTCCTCGGCCGCTCGCCGAGACGCCCAACCGCATGCAGGGCGCTGAGCGCATGTCCGGTGACGTACGGGCAATCGTGATCGAAGGGCATCGAGGAGTTGCGGACGAAGGTGGACCAGCCCCCATTGGAGCACTGCATCCCTTCGAGCCAACGCGCGCCGCGCCGCAGCGCCCCCGACTCCGCCGGCACGCCCAGCGCCCGCAACGCCAACAGCGTGTAGGCGGTGTCGTCGCTATCCGGCCAACCAGCGGGCATCGCCCACGCCCACCCACCTGGCCGCGCGCCAGTCGGGAAGCAGCGCGCGGTGAATTGCCGCGCCAGCAGCCAGGAGCGCACACTTTCGGCCCCTGGAGTCGGCTCGCCAGCGGCGGCGAAGGCGAATACGCTCATGTCGGTGTCGAAGGTTTCAAGGTCGCGGTCAATGGGCCAGCCACCATCTTCGCGCTGGCTCGCCGCGACGAACCGGATCGCCGCCGGCAGCCATGGCAGATCTGAATGCCCGGACGCCGTCATGCACGTGATAATCACCGATGTGAGAAACGCCGATTCCTCGAATGAGCCGTTGGGACCCTGCGCCCTGCCGAGCCACTCCATCGCGCGGCGGCAGGCTCCCGCGTAGGTGGGCAGGCGGTTGAGCGTGTGCGGGGCAGTGGCGGCGTGGAGCATAGCGATGCTGAGATACGCCGGATATGTCGTCGAGATGGTGCGCCGGATCGGCGCGGGCAGGTAGATGACCTCGGGCCGCAGCCGCTTGATGCGCCGCCAGTCGAGGATGCCCGCCAGCGCCGCCACCGTCCGGCAGGGGCCACTCAGCGTACAGCGATTCGGATCGCCAACCGCGCCCCAGCCGCCGAAGCCCGCCAGCCGCGTCTCGCCGCGCCGCCGCGTCTCCACCGTAGCCGCGTCCGGTCGCCCCGCCTGTGTGTATGCCAGCGCCCCGAGCGCAAGGCTCGTCGCGTTGATGTTCGCGGAGTCCACGACGGCGTCGCCCCAGCCGCCGTCATCGGCCTGTGTCGCCAGGAGCCAGTCTCTTCCCAGCGCGATCTGCTCGGAGTAGCCATGAGCGTCGGTCGCGTGGAGCGCGACGATGGACATGGCCGTCGCGAGCGCGGACGAGGATAACACGCCGGCCCAGTGGGCGCCGTCTCGCTGATCTTCGCGCAGAAACGTCAGCGCCCGCGTCAGCGCCCCCGCTGGGCTCACCTCCGCGCTGGGGGCGCTTTCATGCGTCACAAGAGAGTGCATGTCATCAATCATCCAGTCCTAATGGTCACGCGTGAGGAAGACGTCCGCCAGCGCGCTCAGTCGGTCGCGCGCCTCTGAGGAATCGAGACCGTCGAGCTGCTGCTTCGCCCGCGCCGTATATCGGTAGGCGAGCGCGCGCGCCCGGTCAATCGCTCGCGTCGCGCCGAGCAGTCGCACCAGTTGCGCGTATTTTTCGTTGGTCACGTCGCCGATCGCGTCAAAGTAGTCCTGGATGCGCCGCCGCGCGGGCAGTCGCCCTAGCTCAAGCGCATAGATGATCGGTAGCGTGACGCGCCGGTTGCGCAGGTCGCTTGTCAGCGATTTGCCCATCAGCAGGGCGCTGCCATCGTACGAGAGGATGTCGTCCATGATTTGAAAAGCCATGCCAAGATTGCGCCCATATTCGGCCAGGCAGGTGACCACATGTTCGGGAGCCTCCGCGAGGCACGCGCCGATATACGACGCCGCCTGGCAGAAGCTGGCCGTTTTCAGGCGGACCAGTTCGAGGTAGGTCTCCTCCGTCGTGTCCAGATCGCCGGCAATCTCGCTCTCCAGCGCCTGCCCCCGGCACATATCTATGCACGTCGAGCTCAGCGCGCGAATCGCATCGAGCACTCGGTCCGCGCTGACACCGCGTTCCTGGCAGCGCGTATAACTGAGAAATGTCTGGAATATCAGCAGATCACCGGTCAAGAGGGCCATAGGCACATCGTATTTGCTCTGCAATGATTCCTGACCACGTCGCTCGGTGTCGCCGTCAATGATGTCATCGTGAACGAGACTGGCGACGTGACCGTACTCCGTGCCAGCGGCGGCGGGAAACACATGCTCGGGATCGCCACCCGCGGCTCGGCAGGCGTCCAGCAGCAGCATAGGACGAAGTAACTTACCGGGTGAAGAGAGCACATAGTCCGTAGTCTCCACGAGGAAGCCGGCCGTTCCACCCAACGTCTCTTGCATCTGTTGCGCGAGATATTCCAAGATTCTTGCGCGTTCGTCGGCAAGAGCCGCAAAGCCGCCGACATTCTCTCGGGCCGTGATCATCCTGATCTCCAATTTGAAAACTGCAGTGTGGTCGTTCACCATGTGCGTTCACCCGCATGAAGCGTCACAGAGACCAGGGCAGCAAAACATGTGCCACGAACCCGCGCGTCCAGTCGCGGGCGCTGCCGGCAGCGAACAGTCGTCGCGTCAATAGAATCTTCACTGTAAATATACTATGACAAGAGGGCATGTCGTAGCGTGCGGCCCACTAGGAGGCCGTTTTATGGGAGTTCAGGGCTGTTTACTCGCAGCGTGACAGGTCGTGACCGGCATTTCGCATTTTCAGTTCATTGCTACATCCATGAAGCAATAACAGCGGTACAGCCGCCCAATCTGTCGTGGCTGACGTGTGTCCGGGTGGCCACAGCGGGTCTGCCTTTCGGGCGGTCGCTTCCACCAGGTCGGCGCCAGCGCCGCCGGCTGGTCGGCGCTCCCCCGTTTACGAATTGCCTCGTTCCTGCTACACTCGCCACATCGGCACGACGGCAATCGGTCCGTATGCGCTGAGAGGGGCCAAGCGGGAGTGTGGTGGAGGAGCAAAGCGTGAAAGTGAAGTGGCTCAATGTCCTGTTGATCGCGGTTCCGCTCGCCCTGGCGGCTGGCGTCTTGAATCGGCAGGGCGCCTACGCGGGGAAGCTCACAACCTGGATCTTCGGCTTCAGTTTGGTTGCGGTCGTGCCACTGGCCACGCTGCTCGGCCAACTCACCGACAAGCTCTCAGCGTTTTATGGGGAGCGGATCGGCGGCCTGTTGAGCGCCTCATT
>DATEGV010000416.1:0-3325 GCA_035279925.1 Ktedonobacterales bacterium
GCGCCGGTGAGGCCCTTGAGCGCGCCGGTCATCGAGAGCGTCAGAAAACAGCCGAGGCCCAGCAGTAGCACCGCCGAGATGACGACCGTGGCCACGATTGGGCCGTTGCGCTTGCCGTTGGCTGGTCGCTCCGGCACACCATATGGCCCGGACGTGCGCCCCGGCGTGGGTGAGCGGGGAACGGTGCCGATGGCCGGCCCATTGGGCCGCGTCACGCCGTTACGGTCGAAGTCATTGTAGACGGGAGCGCCGCCGCCTGGGCCGAAGTCGCCGCCGTAGCCCATGCCGGCCCGCTCGCTGAAGGGCTGCGAGGTAGGGCGACCACCGCGCCCAGGACCGCTGGGCAGGGCCGGTCCGCCGAACGCGCCTGGTCCACCGGGCCGCCCATCCGCCGCGTTGGGGCGTCCGTCGGTGCTGGGCAGGGCGAGCGGGGCGAACTGCGAGCGACCGCCAGCGGGGGCGCCGACGGCTCCAGAAGCGTGTCGCGGGGCGCGGGCGAGGTTTTCGAGCGCATAGGCCAGGGCGTCGCCGTCGCGGAAGCGGTCGCGCGGGTCTTTCTCCAGGCAGCGCAGGATGATGCGCTCCAGGCCTGGGGCGATGCGCGGATTGTACATGCTGGGCGGGTCGGGCGCGTCCTGGATGTGGCGCATGGCGATGGCGACGGGGGTGTCGCCGTCGAAGGGGGTCCGGCCGGCGAGCATCTCATACATCACGATGCCCAGCGCGTAGATGTCGGCGGGGGGTGAGACGACTTCGCCCTGCGCCTGCTCCGGCGCGTAGTACTGGACGGTGCCCAGCGTCATGCCGGTGGTGGTGAGCCGCTCGGCCTCGGCGTCCTTGTACATGCTGGCGATGCCGAAGTCGGTCAGCTTCACCAGGCCGTCGTCGTTGAGCATGATGTTCTGCGGCTTCACGTCACGGTGGACGATGCCGCGCTTGTGGGCGGCGCCCAGGCCGAGGGCGACGTCATGCGCGATCTCGATGGCGCGGTCGTTGTCGAGCTGGCCGTTCTTCTTGAGGTAGCGGCGCAGGTCGGCGCCGTCTACGAACTCCATGACGATGTAGTAGCTCTCGCCGCTCTGGCCGTAGTCGAAGACCTGAACGATGTTGGGGTGTTGCAGGGCGGAGGCGGCGCGAGCCTCACGCTGGAAGCGGGTGACGAACTTGGGGTCGGTGCTGTACACCTCGCGGAGAATCTTGGCGGCGACGGTGCGGCCCATGCGCAGGTCCACGGCGCGATAGATGGTTGCCATGCCGCCGCGGCCGATAGGCTCCTGTAACTCGTAGCGGTCGCCCAGAACCTCGAGTTCCATATCTCTCCCCAACCACGGACCGCATGCGCCAAAGGTTTCGGCGGAATGCGCCGTCGCAGAGTCACCCGATCAGCGCGCACGCGACCGCTCGCGGTTCGCTCCCGTGGCACGCCTACTCTACCTTGCGCGCGTACAGGTGTCAAGCGCCGGTAGGACGGCTGGCGACTCGGTGTGCGGACCGGCCAGAAGTGTATCACACGACACCGGGCGCACGCGCCTCTACCTACCCTGACGGCCTATGCCAGTGTAGCGTTCCCGGTGTGTGCCTGCGTGTGAACAAGCTCACACTATCGGTGGAATCGGCGCACCTCAGGCGAGGAGTTTGTGGAGCGTGATGGGGAGGTCGCGCACCCGGACGCCGGTGGCGTGATAGACCGCGTTGGCGATGGCGGCCGCCGTGCCGACGATGCCGATCTCGCCGATGCCCTTCGCCCCCAAGGGGTTTCAGTATCCATGCCAAAAGCCGAGACCCTGGAATCCGCTCCAGGTCAAGCAAGGGTGGCCCAGACGAAATCGCCCACCGTACACTCATTCCGCTGTGGGAGGCGCGAATACCACGGCGCGCGCCAGCCGGCGCACCTCAGGCGCGACATCATCCGGAGCGCGTTCGGCGCCAGCCAGCATATCGAAGAACTCGAAACTCAAGAGCGCGGACAATACATTGATCATCATATCTCGCGCCGCGTCCGACAGAATGCCCACTTCAACCAACCTGCTTACCAGAACCGCGAGCCCATGTGCGCGCCGCTCATCCCTGCCGCGAATCACCTGGGCGAAGTCAGCGTCGAGCGCCGCCAGCGCGCGCAAGCGACGAGTCACGACACGATCCGCCGTCCAAAACCGGCCAAAGATCCCAATATAGATGCTCAACGCTTCCCACGGGTCGGGATGCCGGAATGCGTCGGCCAACTGCTCCATGCCGCCATTGGCCGCCAGAGAGTCGCAGAGCCCTTCGAGCAGGCCAATCTTCGAGCCGAACTGGTGATAGACAGTCATCCGCGCAACGTCAGCCCGCTTGGCGATGGCGTCAATTGAGAACGCCGTGAAACCGTCCGCGGCGACAAGCAACTCACGCGCGGCATCGAGAATGCGCGAGCGGGTCTGCTCCGACGCGACTTCACGTTGCCCGAGACGATAGGCGCGAGGCATAGGTCTTGACACCCTTTCGATTTTATTGTATCGTCTGCATATCCAAATATATTGGATGGACTGCCTATATGATAAATCAGCGGGAGTGCCGTGTAAAGGATGCCGATAGCGCCCTACCCCACGAGCGCTGGTTGCGGAGGGAGGAAGATGACGAATCTCCAACATGTCGAAGCGACCAACGACAGGCGGGCGGAGACAGCGACACGCTCCGGACGTCCGCTCAAGGTAGGAATCAATCTGCAGATCGTCGAAGGGGCCCTGGCGGGGAAGACCGCGCGCTGGGCCGACCTGCTCGCGTTTGCGCAGCGGGTGGAGGCGTTGGGCTTTGACTCGCTCTGGGTACCCGATCATCTCATCCTCACCTGGGGAGAGCGGACACGGGGCATCTGGGAGGGGTGGTCCCTGCTCGCGGCGCTGGCCGCCGTGACCAGCCGCATCGAGATCGGCAGTCTCGTTGCCAACACGGGCTTCCGCAACCCGGCGCTGCTGGCAAAGATGGCCGATACCGTTGATGAGATTAGCGGTGGACGTCTGATTCTCGGACTTGGCGCTGGGTGGAGTGGGCCGGAGGAGGCGGCCTTCGGCTATCCGAGCGACCGTCGCGTGGACCGCTTCGAGGAGGCGCTGCATATCATCGCGCCGTTGCTCCGCACCGGTCATGTTGACTTCGAGGGCCAGTACTACCAGGCGCGTGACTGCGAGCTGCGCCCGCGTGGGTCGCGGCCCAGCGGTCCGCCCATCCTGATCGGCGCGAAGGGCGAGCGTATGCTGCGCCTCGCGGCGACATACGCAGACCTCTGGAACGCCGAAGGGCCGCTGCGCCAACCGGAGGATTTCGTACCGCTGCGCGACGCGGGAGACGC
>DATEGV010000417.1:0-6705 GCA_035279925.1 Ktedonobacterales bacterium
CGCTCGAAGAGCAGCGGCAGCGACTCCGGCGGAATCCCGGCCCCCTCGTCGCGCACCGCGATCACCGCCGCGTTCCCCTCCGTCCGCAGCGTCAGTGTCACCGCGCACTCTGTCGGCGAGTATTTGAGCGCGTTGGAGAGCAGATTCGTGAGCACCTGCGTCATGCGGTCTACATCCGACTCCACCTCGACGGGCCGCTCCGGCAGGTCCAGCGAGATGGACCGTTCAGTCGCCGCCATCTCATCCTCAGCCGCCGCGCGGCAGATCGTCCGCAGGTCCGCGCGCTCTCGTCGCAGCGCCAGCCGGCCCGAATCTATCCGCGAGGCGTCCAGCAGATCGTTGACCAGCCTCTCGATGCGCGCGATGGCGCGTTCCATGCGCACCGTATGCTCGCTCTCGGAGAGGCCCGCGCGTTCCAGCCGCCGGCGTGTCAACTGCGCCAGAATCTTCAGACTGGTGAGCGGTGTTTTTAGCTCATGCGAGGCGATGCTGAGGAAGTCGTCCTTCTGGCGCTCCAGCCGATAAAAGTCGGTGAGGTCCGTGAAGACCGAGACCGCGCCGGTAATCGCGCCGGAGCTGTACCGTAGCGGCGCGCAGCTTGCCAGGATATGCAGGTCCGCGCCCGTGTCGAAGCGCCGGCAGAGCAAGCGGATGTCGCCCCGGATCTCGCCGCGCAGCCCGCGCGTCAGCGGATAGTCCTCGGCTTCCAGCCGCTCGCCGTCCAGCGATCGGGGCAGATTCATCACGCCGAACGTCTCCAGCGGCTGTAGGGCAAGCTCCGGCGGCCAGCCCAGCAGATGCGCGCCGTGCGCGTTGACCCGCGTGCGCACGCCATCGGCGTCGCAGACGTAGACGCCGTGAGGGATCGCCTCGATCATCGCGTCGAGGTGCGACGCCTGGTCCGCGAGCTGTCGCGCGATCTCCTCCACCTGGCGCAGCGCGCGCCGTGTTCCCTGAAAGAGCCGCGCGTGGTCAATCGCCAGAGCGATGCGATCCGCGACAAGTTGCAGCAGCTCCGCGTCGTCGCGGCTGAAGTGGCGTGGGGCCATTGCTCCCACGTGCAGCACGCCCACGACGCGCTCATTCACGAGCAGCGGCACGCCCGCCAGGGAACGCAGACGCTCGCGCAGAATGTCGCTGTAGATCTCAAACTCGCTCGTGTCGTCCACGATCAGCGGCACGCGAAACTCCGCGATGCGCCCGGCGAACCCCTGCCCGTAAGCGATCCGCGTTCCCTGCTCAACCTCCTCCTCCAGCCCGCTGACGCCGCGAATCGTGAGGTACTGGCCGTCCTCGTCCAGCAGCAGGATCGTGGCGTTGTCCACACGTAACAGCCCGCGTATGCGCTGGAGCAGCTCGGCGAGCAGGCTATCCAGCGCGAGATGCATCAGCGCCGAATCGGTGACGCTCTGCACGGACGCCAGCCGGCGCATCGCCGCCTCCGACTCGTCGCGCGCGTGCTGCGCCTCCGCCAGCAGCCAGGAATGCTCCTCCTGCGCGCGCCGTCGCGCGGTAATGTCGCGCAGAACGCCGATGAACGCGGGGCTGCCGCCGTCTGGAACGGCCGAGATGGCAAGCTCCACGGGAAACTCGGAGCCGTCCCGGCGCATCGCCGTGAGTTCGACGTGTTTGCCGATCAGCGCGCCCTCGCCGGTCTGCAGGTAGCGCCGCAGCCCGTGACGGTGGCGCGCGCGCAGCGACGGCGGTATCAGGATGTCGGCGATATCTTTGCCAATGACCTCCGCGCGCCGGTATCCGAAGGTGGCCTCGGCCATCGGGTTGAATTCGAGGATCGCGCCACGCGCGTCAATCGAGACAATCGCATCCAGCGCGATGTCCTGGATCGCGCCTCGCCGGGCCTCACTGGCGCGTTCGGCGCTCTCGGCGCGCTGGCGAATGAGAAACTGGCCGATCTGGTTGCCGATAGTCGCCACGTTCTGGATCAGGTCGTCGTCTACCGGGCGGGTCTCGGTCGCGAAGAACTCGCCGACGCCCAGCGCCTTGCCGCCGCCACGTATCGGGAAGGCGAAGGCGGACCGCAGGCCGACGCTCGCGGCCTCCGACACACGCGAAAAGTTGCTCGCGCGCGCCAGATCGCTCAGCCAGAGAGACGCCCGGCTGGCGTACACCTGGCCGGGGATGCCCACGCCGGGAGCGAACGCCGCCGCTCGGCTCGCCCGCTCGAACGCCTGGACCTCGACGCCGGGCGCGTGCCACGTCCACGCGCAGCGCAGCGTCTCCTCGCGCTCATCCACGAGCCAGATGGCTCCCAATTGCCAGCGCAGCCCTTCGCAGACGGCGTGTAGGATGCGGGGCGCCGCCGTGTCGAAGTCCGTCGCGCTCACGAGGATGCGGCTGACGGCGTACTGCACGGCCAGGCGCGTCTCCGCGCGTCCCTCCGCCTGCCGCACCGCGCGGCGCAGCGCCAGTCGCTCCTGTACGGTCGTCGCCACGTCGCCCAGAAGCTCGCGGTCCTGCTCCGTCCACACGCGCGGGTGATCGTCCAGCACGCAGAGCGCGGCGACGACTTCTCCCGCCTCCCCCACCACACGCGCGGCGGCAAGCGCGACCGCTGGCGTCCCGCCGCGAAGCCTGGGCAGCGACCACGTCCGCTCACCCGCATCGCCCCAGAACGCGCCGGGCGCAGAGGCGATGATCGCATCCCACCGAGCGCGGTCTAGTGGACGTTGACCACCAGGCGCTGGCCCGGCGTCGAGTCCGAACTGACTCACGACGCGCGGGGCCTCGGTGTCCAGCGCCACGAGCAGGGCGGCGGGCGTATGCAGCGCGTGGGCGGCCAGGCGCGTCAGCGGATCGAACGCGCCATCCGCGAACTGATCGAGTATCTGTTCGTCGTCGTTCGGCTGATTGAAGTTGCCCACCGACTCACGCGGTCGCTCCGCCTGACCGGTGGCGTCATCCGCGTGTGGACGCGCCGGTTCATGCCCGTTGGCGGGGGTGGCGCGGTTGCTCATCCGCTTGCGTGGATGCCCAGGCGGCTGGTCACTTTCGTCATCGGCTGTCGTCGGATTCCGCTGGTCCATCAGGGGTCTCACTCGCCGCTGTGAGCGTCATGCTCGTCCACGTTCGGCGTCCCTACGCCACCCACTCGCCACGTCGCCACGCTTCCCGGCCACGGGCGCGAGAAACGTTCTTGTATCATACGGCATGGGGAACGTTGCCGCAACGCGGGCGGAGCGCGGTGTATCATGCGAGTGACCGGCTGCGGCGGAACCTACCCCCAACTCCCTTCCTCACTGGGGAAGGGGGAGCCAGAGCGTTCGAGACTAGCGGGCGGTCCAACCGCTATTGTCCACCTGTATGGTGAGGAAGGTGAGCGAGACATGGACGACGCGGCGACCTGGCGCGACATCGAAGGCACAGCGGACGACCCCAACGCCTTGCGTGGCCGGCGTGTGCTGGTGATGGGCTTGGGCCTGCTGGGCGGGGGAGTCGCGGCGGCGCGCTACGCCGTCGAGCATGACGCGGCGGAGGTTGTCGCCACCGATCTGCGCGACGAGCAGACCCTTGCGCCAAGCCTGAAGAAGCTGGCGGGCATGCCGATTCGCTATGTGCTGGGCCGGCACGACGCCAGCGACTTCGAGCGCGCCGAGGTGGTCGTGCGCAATCCGGGCGTCCGGCGCGATTCGGAGTATCTGGCTATCGCCCGCGCGGCCGGCGCTCGCATCGAGATGGAGCTCGATTGGTTCTTTCGCGCCTGTCGTGGTCGCATCGCGGGCGTGACGGGAACGCGCGGCAAGACGACGACGACGCTGCTGCTGCATCACATCCTGACCCACGCGGAGATGCGCCCGCTGCTCGGCGGCAACCTCGGCGGTATCGAGACGCTCACGCTGCTGCCGGAGATCACCCCCGACCGATGGGTCGTGCTCGAACTGGGCAACTTCATGCTGGAAGGGCTGCACACGGTCCGGCGCAGCCCGCATCTCGCCATCTTCACCAATCTGCTGCCCGACCACCTCAACGCCTACGACTCGATGGAGGACTACGGCGCGGCCAAGACGAGCATCTTCCGCTACCAGCGCGCCGGCGACCTCGCGCTCTTCAACGCCGACAACGACTACACCGCCCGCTATGCCGGCGAGGCTCCCAGCGCGCGGACGTGGCTCTACAGTCCCAGCCAAGGGAATGCCTGGCTCCGCGACGACGCCGGCCAGACGCGGCCCTTCGGCTACGATGAGGACATCCGGCTGCGCGGCGCGCACAATCGCGGCAACGTCCAGGCGGCCACGCTCGCCGCCGAACTGCTGGAGATACCGCCAGCGACCATCGCCGCCGCCGTACGGAGCTTCACAGGCGCGCCGCACCGGTTGGAGGTCGTGCGCGTGTTGGACGGCGTCACCTACGTCAACGATAGCGCCAGCACAGCCCCAGTTGCGGGCGTCGCGGCGCTGGCGAGCTTCGCGGAGCCGATTGTGCTGATCGCAGGCGGCAACAGCAAACAGCTCGACTTCGCCGAGTACGCGGAGGCGGCGGCCAGACGCGCGAAGCGGATCATTCTGCTCAAGGGCAACGCCAGCGACGCCTTCGCGGCCTCGGTGCGTGAGTACGCCGCCAGCCTGGGCCGGCCCGATCTGGTGAGTGGTCCCTACGACGATCTGACGCTGGCACTCGATGCGGCGCGCGCGGCGGCGGAGCCGGGAGATGTGGCGCTGCTCTCCCCCGGCTTCACGAGCTTCGGGATGTTTCTCAACGAATTCGACCGCGGCGACCGCTTCCGCGCGCTGGTGGGGGAACTGAGGTAAGGAGGGTTTCCTATTGATCGCCCGCACGGTGTACTATGATAGAGAGTGCGGCAATCAAGTAGTGGATTCGCGGGCAAGGGAGATCGGTCAATGCAGAGAACGCCATCGCCTATCGTGCGCCGCCCCCCTCCATCGGCGCGACCGACGCCCATTCCGCTCTTCAATGAAGAGATATCACAGCCCGCGCGCGCTCCCAAGAACGACACGCCGCCTGAGCCGGTACACTCACCTCAAAGGGGAGCGCGCGGCAAACGCAACATCATCTCGTTCGGGTGGTACGGCGGCAAATACAGTCATCTCGGCTGGCTGTTGCCCCTCCTGCCGGATGCTCATCACTATTGCGAGCCGTTCGCGGGGTCTGGCGCCGTGCTCCTCAACCGACAGCCGGCGCCCGTCGAGACATTCAATGATCTGGATGGCGAGGTGGTGAACTTCTTCCGCGTGCTGCGCGAACAGAAAGAGCAGCTCGTCGAAGCGATTGGCCTCACACCCTTCTCGCGCGAAGAGTTCTTTCTCGCGCTCAATATAGATGTGGATGTGGCAACACTCACCCCGCTCGAACGCGCGCGGCGGTTCTTCGTGCGCGCGCGCCAGGTGCGGACTGGGCTCGCGCAGACGGCATCCCTTGGTCGCTGGGCGAACTGCAAAAACACCAGTCGCGCGGGCATGGGCGGCGCCGTCTCTCGCTGGCTCGGCAGTGTCGAGACGCTGCCGGAGATCGCGGAGCGCCTGCTGCGCGTACAGATCGAGAACCGGCCCGCGCTGGAAGTTATCGCGCTCTACGACAGTGAGACAACGCTGTTTTACTGTGATCCGCCTTATCCGCACGAGTCGCGCGGCGACGCCAAAGCATATGGCTACGAGTTGACCGACGACGAGCATCGCGCACTCGCTCAGAGCCTCAGCAGCGTCAAGGGGAAGGCAGCGGTATCAGGCTACCGCTGCGATCTGATGGATGAGCTCTACACTGGCTGGCGTCTAGTCGAGGCCCTGACGAAAAACTGTCATTCATCCAAGAAGCCAAGGACCGAGGCGCTATGGATGAATTACTAACGGCTTCAGCAGTGAAGTTCAGCCAATGACGCTAGACGCCAAAGAACTCGCGGAGCGGAGCGAGAGCACGCTCGCTGTGGAGTGGGCCGAGTTGCAGAGCGCGGCGCAACAGGGCAAACTGACCGACGCGGTAGCGGATGCTCACATAAGAGATTCTATCCGCGAGAGTATCAACTCCCGATCGGTTACATACCGTTATGTGCTTCCAACTCAGGTGCTCGCAAAGCTTGTCGAACCTTTGCTTGACTGTCACAGCATCCAGACGGCGAGTGGGGTCCCAGGCGCTTTTGATGCGAGAAGTCTTTGCCACCGTGTCATCGTCCCTTTTGATCGCGCCAACCACAGGGTTTTGGGAGGGTCATCGGAGCCATATGTCAACAATCCCTTGCGGGTTCCCTCCGTTACCCCTGCCTATGCGGGCCAACAGAGGAGTAAGACCGGTTGGGCATCTCTCTGTCTCGTGCTCGATGCGGTTGAAGATCGCGCTGAACCTGAGTATACGCGGGCAGTCTTTCGTCAGACGTTGATAGAAATCTATCACCGGCTAGCGATAGTAAGTGTTGTCTATCCTGTCCCACTCCGGATTAGCCTGGATGACTGTTTGGCTCTTCTTCGGGAGTATCTCTCCGAGTCGTCGGGCGGCGATCGCGCCCAGACTGTGGTCTCCGCTGCTTTCCGCACGTTCGGTGATGTATTTCACATGTACAGTGAGGTGCGCCGTGGGCGAGTCAACACCGCGGACGTGGCCTCTGGGCAGGTCGCGGATGTCGAATGCATCGGCGAGACCGGCGACATCGTGCTCGCGGTCGAGGTGAAGGACCAACGGCTGACCATCCTCCATGTGCAGGATAAAGTGCCGAATATGCGATCACAGCATGTCTCTGAG
>DATEGV010000418.1:0-6325 GCA_035279925.1 Ktedonobacterales bacterium
CTCTGGGTAGGTCATCCACGTGTTACTCACCCGTCCGCCACTCGATAGCAGCCCGAAGACCACTACCTCGTCCGACTTGCATGTGTTACGCACGCCGCCAGCGTTTGTCCTGAGCCAGGATCAAACTCGCCATCCAATGTATCGTTGGATACTCAAACACCGGCCTGCGCCGATCATCCGCGTATCCGTTCGTGCATTGCACGACTCGAGTCTGAACAAAAAATTGTACTTGACTCAAAGTTCTTGCTCTCGGTAAGCGCTCTCGCGCCCCCTCTCCGCTCCACCACCACCGTTTGACCGGCGCCGGCGAGCGTCTCGGGGACCCCGCTCCCTTTTAAGCTGCGCTGTGCTGCTTCTCACTCTTCAGTTGTCAATGTGCTGTCTTCCGGCAGCGGGCCACCGTCTCGCGATCACCCGTGCATCGTCGCCGTTTTTCGCGGCACCCTTTGAGATTACCACAGCTCATCATTGCTGTCAAGAGGCAATATTGCCATTCCGTCGTTGCTCGGCGCGCGCCACAGTCGGCGTGTCTGGGTCAGCGATGGGATCCGCGCCCGGCGCTCCGGCCACACGACGCGCGGCGACAAGCCGGCCCGGCGTGGTTGGATGGTTGGACGTGGGATCGAATGGGGAAGGAGTCGGCGCGGATCGGGTGATCCACGTGTCGGTCCGCTTCCTCGCGGCAGCCTCGGTACACTCACACCTTCAGACGCTTAGCCGTACGGCGGCGTCACATGGTGGGAGATCGGCTCTCAAAGGTACTGGCGAAAGGAGAAGGAGTCGCTCATGCGGCGCCCGCCTTTCGCGGCGACAAAAGTGAGTATGCCATACCTCGCGGGATCACGTCAAGGGGTTCGCGCGCAATTTTGCCTGGGATGCGGGGAAATCGCCACAAGGTACGGGGACTCGCGCGCGTTCTGTCAAGCCGACAAGCGCAATCCTCGGCAAAACCGCAGCACGTGTCCGAAGACCATCATGCGTTCGAGGTCGAGGGTCACGGCATGGTAGGACTGCTCGAGGACGATGAGTTCCTTGCGCTCGGCGCTCAACAAATCATGCACGGCGAGTCCATCGCGCATGGGAACGGTGTGGTCGTGGCGAGCGCAGAGCACCAGCGCGGGGCAACGCACGGCGGCGAGATCGCGCTCAAGCTCACTGAGCCCGCGGAAGAGGCTGTGAATGGCGCAGAGCGGCAACCAGTTCGCGCCGCGGACGCTGCCTGGCGGGCTGGCCGCGCAGTGTTGGCGCACATCGTTGCGCAGGCGTGGCAGATACGGGACGACGCGATGCAGCAGGGCGACCGCCCGGCGCTCACCAGGGAACATGCGCAGGGGAGGACACAGCGCGACGACGCCAGCGAGCCGGGGTTCGCGGGCGGCGACGGCCAGGGCGAGCGCGGCGCCCATCGAGTGGCCGATGAGGACAACGTCGCCACCGCCGGCCAGCGCCTCCGTCGTCTCCGCACGTACGGCGCGCAACCAGTCGCGCCAGCCACAGGCGGCCAGCTCGCGGTGGGTGGCTTCGTGGCCGGGCAACCGCGCCAGCCGGACGGCGAATCCGGCATCCGCAAGCGCCGCCGCGAGCTCCTCCATCTCCACGGGCGAACCATTGAACCCGTGGACGAGTACGCAACAGGGAGGCGCGTGTGGAGTAGGGGAGACGGAGCGTGCGGCGGGCGGATCGAGCAGCATGGTACAACTTCTCTCAAGGAACGGGAACGCCGAAATGGGGCGTCATTGATGCGTATATTCGCCAGATGCGTGCCGAGAGCCGGTTGGTGGGGATTTCCACCCAGCTTTGGCGTATCACGCGCGCATACTCCTTTCTATACGGACGACTCCGTCGAGGTGACGCGGAGCGCACAGGTCTGAGGCGGGAGGGACATGTCATGGAGATCGAGCTGCGGCCCATCGCGCCGGACGAGCTGGCGGCGGTGGTGCTTCTGGACGACCGCGCCTTCGGCAGCCGCGCCACCCCGGAGGATGTGGAGGCGCGGCGGGAGATGTTCGTCTTCGAGGGCAGCCTGGCGGCGATGGTGGATGGGGAGATGGCCGGCACGGCGATGGCGTACAACCTGGAGGTGACGCTGCCGGGCGGGACGCTCATGCCCGCGCCCGGCGTCTCGTGGGTAGCGGTGGCGCCGACGCACCGACGGCGCGGCATCCTGACGACGCTGATGCGCCGCCAGCTCACGGATCTGCGCGAACGGGGCGAGGCGCTGGCGCTGCTGATGGCGTCCGAGAGCGCGATCTATGGACGCTTCGGCTACGGAACGGCGACCTTCATGGTCAACTTCACCCTGGAGAAGCGGTTCGCGCGGCTCGCGACGCCATGGGACGGGGTGGGCAGGCTCACCATCATCGAACACGAGGGCGCTTTGGAGGTTCTGCCGCCGCTCTATGACCAGGCGCGCCGCCGCCAGCCGGGACGCATCAATCGAGAGATGGCGTACTGGCGCTTATGGTTGGAGCATCCTGATAAGCCACTGAATGACGCGAGCCCGCGCTTCTATGTGACGTACACGTCGCCGGAGGGGGAGCCGCAAGGGGCGGCGCACTATCGTATTCAGCGGCAGTGGGATGAGGGGCTGCCGAACAATGTGGCGCTGGTGCGCGAGCTCTTCGCGCTGAACACGCGGGCGACGGCGGCGCTCTGGACCTATTTCTTCAACCTTGATCTGACGGGGTCGGTCCGCGCGCTGGCCCGGCCGCTGGATGATCCGCTGCGCTGGATGCTGGCCGACCCTCGGCGGCTGCGCGTCTCCGGCCTCAACGACGACATGTGGGTGCGTCTGCTCGATATTCCGCGGGCGTTGGCCGCGCGCCGCTATTTCACGCCGGGGCGGCTGGTGATCGAGGTGACGGACGAGTTTCTGCCGGAGACGGCGGGCCGCTATCTGCTGGAGGGCGGCCCGGAGGGGGCGACGTGTCGCCGGACGACGGAGGAGCCGGATGTGGCGCTGAGCGTCGCCGACCTGGGCGCGACGTATCTGGGCGGCGTGCGCTTCGCATCGCTGGCGCTGGCGGGTCGCGCGCAGGAGCTACGGGCGGGGGCGCTGCGCCGGGCGGACGCGCTCTTCCAGACGGAGACGCTGCCGTTCTGCGGCTCACCGTTTTAGAATGGCCTCATCCCCCCAACCCCCTTCCCCCTGCGGAGGGATGGCTGGGATCAGCAGCGAGCCATTGTCAGCATTAGCGCCGGACGCAACGCGCCTGGATCTGGAAGGATGCAATGGACCCAGTTGACCGACTATGGCAACGGATCGAGGTCGTTTGGCAGAGGCAGCCATGCGCGACAATCCTTCGACCTGGAGCCTCCAAACATGCGATCGAAGAGGCCGAGCGCACGTTGGACGTGATCTTTCCTGAGGATGTTCGAGTGTCATGTCGCCGGCATGATGGAGGCTATTCCGTAAAGCTGGTCAGCACGATGGATGTTTTGCCAGTCGAGGATATGGTCGAGTGGTGGCAAGTCCTGGAGGAGCTGCGACAGGACGAAGAATGGGAACGGCAACAACCGTACTATTTCACAGAGAATGTCCTGAGCTCGGGTTGGAAGACTGGCCCCATCCAGCCCGTCTGGTGGCATCCTCGCTGGATTCCATTCGCGTACGATCCCACCGGCAACATCGCATGCATTGACCTAGCGCCAGCGGTAGGCGGCGCGATGGGCCAGATTCTCGACTGGGATCATGAGTGTGGCCCCTCCCGTGTACTATTCCCTAGTTTCGAGCGCCTCCGCGCGGCGTTGGCTGAGCAGGTGGCGAGTGGACATTGAGTTCTCAAAACATGCGCAAGAGGTGATACGAGAGCGTCATATCCCAGAGGACTGGGTGAGGCGAACGATTGCCCAGCCAGATCGGCATGAGGCGCCACCAGATGGTACTATGCACTATATCAAGGCGATTCCTGAACATGGGGAACGTTATCTGCGCGTGGTGATCAATCCTGCGGTAACGCCTCAGCGCGTTGTAACCGTATTCTTTGATCGGCGACTTGGGAGGCGGTCATGAAGCTCAAGGTAGATCGAGAAAGTGATGCGCTCTACTTCCGCCTCGACGACTCAGAGATCGTAGAGTCCGAAGAAGTGCAGCCTGGCGTGATATTGGATTTCGACGCGCACGGGCAGATGGTCGGCATCGAGATCCTACGAATCAGTACGCGGATCGCCCCGGAAGGGCTGAATAAACTCCAATTCGAGACGGCGTAGCGCTTACGACAGGTTTTTTTCATACCCCGCTGCGCATCCAGTTCGCGGAGGTGGACTTCGTGGCCGCGGGCCATCCAGGCGCGGCCCCACTCTGGCTCCCCCTTCCCTTGTGGGGAAGGGGGCTGGGAGGTTAGGTTCTGTACCCCCCTACCCACATGTCCTATACTCACCGCGCACTTTCCGTCGCATTTTGCGCCCCGCACGCTCCCGAAGTCGTGTCGCGTCGTGATACGCTCGTCCCGGAAATACAGCGGGTTTGCGCGACATGCCGCCGAGCGCCGTGGTGTGTGAGTGGTGAAGCGCGCGGGCATGTGATGTGGTTGTGATAAGCGGCGACCAGCGTCCGAGTTATACTCCTTCTTGCCGAGGAAAGCGACGGACTCTCTCTCACCGGAAGGACGCGCGGCCGACCGAGGTGGCAAGTCATACGCGCGCCGCTAGATCAAGGATGGTCGCCGGTCAACCAAGGAGGCGGGCGCCGAGACATGCGACGCGAGCCGCTAAGGACGCGAACGAACGACGACCAAGGACGGTCGAATGCGTCTTCTCCCCAGACCCATCTATACTCCCCGCTTCTTGACGGGCGACCCATTCCAGGCTTATAACGGTGACGCGCCGGCGCCCGTGGCTTTGACCTCTTCGGTCTCATTCGCACCTCTCACCTCTCTACGGACGCCGGCCTCTTTTTCGCCCCGCGATTGCTGGCTGCCGGCGTACACCACGAGCGCGGCTCCGGCTCCGAAGAGAAAGGTCCTCCTCCTTATGCCCACGCTCCCCACCGCGCAACCGCTGCCCCTGGCGGGCGTACGCGTCCTCGACCTCACGCGGCTGCTCCCCGGCGGCTACGCGACGCAGCTTCTGGCGGATCTGGGCGCGGAGGTGACGAAGATCGAGGAGCCGGGCGCCGGCGACTACGCGCGCACGATGCCGCCGTTCTATCGCACTGTCGGGCAGGCGTTTCTCGCCGTCAATCGCAACAAGCGCAGCGTCGCCATCAACCTCAAGCGCGCGGAGGGGCGCGAGGCGCTGCTGCGGCTGACGGAGAACGCGGACGTGCTGATCGAGAGCTTCCGCCCCGGCGTGATGACGCGGCTCGGCCTGGACTATGAGGCGCTGCGCGCGCGCAATCCACGGCTCGTCGTCTGCGCGCTCTCCGGCTACGGGCAGGACGGCCCCTATAGCCAGCGCGTCGGCCACGACCTGAACTACATTGGCTACGCCGGCCTGCTCAGCCACCTTCAGCGGCCGGGCCAGCCGCCGACGCTGCCGGGGCCGCAGATCGCGGATATCGCGGGAGGCGCGCTGATGGCCGTCGCGGGCATTCTCGCCGCGCTCGTCGGTCGCGCCACATCGGGCGCGGGCCGCTTCGTGGATGTCTCGATGCTGGACGGCACATTCGCCCTGATGCCGATCCTTGCCTCGATGATCCTCAACGGCGTGCCGGAGCCGGCTTCCGGCGATGTCTGGCTGGCGGGCGCCCTCCCCTGCTACAACGTGTACGAGACGGTGGATGGCCGCTACATCACGCTGGGCGCGCTGGAGCCGAAGTTCTGGGCCAACTTCTGCCGCGCCGTCGGGCGTGACGATCTCATCACGCGGCAGTTCCCCACCGAGGCCGAAGAACGGCGAGACGCCATCGAGCAGGTGGCGGCGATCATCGCGACTCGGACGCGCGACGAGTGGGTGAGCGAGCTTGGCGACGCGGAGGTCTGCCTGGGTCCCGTCAACTCCATCGCCGAGGCCATCGCGGACCCGCAGATCCAGGCGCGCGGCGTCGTCGCGACGGCCAACTACGGCGAACGTGAGGGTGAGGGGCAGGCGTTCCGGTCGGCCCCCCTCATCAGCGACGCGCCGTTCGAGACGCGGCTGGGGCTGCCGGAGCTTGGCGAGCATACCAACGACGCGCTAGCGGGCGCCGGCTACAGCGCGGAGGAGATCGCGGCCCTGCGGCAAGGCGGCGTGGTGGCATAATACCAGGGTAGGACGCTGCTCCGCCTCCCCTCTCCTCGCGGGACACGCCAGCGCGAGCCGCGCAGCCGCGAGGAGCAACGCCCGGCGTTGCGGAGCTGGCGCCAGAGCGTAGCAAGGGGGCCGGGGGGGTGAGGTCCGCCCGCAC
>DATEGV010000419.1:0-2682 GCA_035279925.1 Ktedonobacterales bacterium
AAGCCACAGCCCGGCGAGGCGGAACTGCTGGGCGACGCGCTGCTGCTGGTGTTGCCGGTTATCTTTGTCAACGGTATCGCCGACGATCTCGTATCCGCCGAGCAGAATGGCCGCTCCATCTATTCGCAGCGGGAATGCCGGGCGCACCTCGAATGGGCCGAGACATTCCCCGCCTGGGTTGAGGAGCAGCGCGCGACGCTCCGCGGCGCCTGGGGGCGGTGAGAGACGCGATATAGCGATATAATGGGGCTACCTCTGCCGCGAACATATGGCGCGGTTCGACGACTTGGTTCTCTGTTCGATGAGGAGGATTCTCGATGGCGACGACACCACAGATGCGCAGTATGCCCGTCAAAATCTACCGCACGCAACTCCGGGTAATGGCGGCGGTTCCAATGCCGGGACTGGAGCCAGACGACATCAGCGTCGAGATTACCCCAGACGCGACCCTCGTGATTCGCGGACGGCTGCGCGGGGAACTAAAGGGCCTCAAAGACGAATTGGTCAACGAATGGAGCGCGGGCGACTATGAGCGCGCGATTGTGCTGCCCCAAGATGTGGATGGTGAGCTGGCCAACGTCACCTATGGCAATGGCATTCTGGTTGTCGCCCTCCCTGTCGCATCTCAGACACACCCTGCTCGCCTGAAACTGACCACCCTCAGCGCGACGCGCGGCCTCCATGCGGGCAACATGGGCCGTCCGATTCGTCCCTATGCCCGCGCATAGCCTCGTCTTGGCGACAAAAAAACCGTTACCCTCAGCCGCCAGTGGGAGCAATCCGGCGACGCGCTATCCGTTCAGCGGTCGCGTCGCCTGGCTCGGCGGCCAGTTCGAGATGGTCCACCCACTTGACACTGGTGAAGCACGCGCCGCCTGAGAGCACCAGCCGCCACGGCGCTCCATGCTCCGGGGCAAGTGGCGCGTCATTCAGGCGGTCGCAGAGCAGCGCGCCGTCCAGATCGGCGAGCGAGAGCGCAAACCAGTAGTTTCCGGCGTAGACCCGCAGGTAGCGCGCCTCTGGCAACGGACCGAGGCGCGTGACAATCTCACGCAGGGGAATGCCTTCCCACACCAACCCATCCACCGACCAGCCTTCCTCGCAGACGAACGGCTCGGCCAGCCGTGTTCGTGGGAGGGCGCTGAGGTCCGACGCCGAGAGCGTCCCTGGCTGTGCAATCAACCCGCTGAGCCGGAGCGCGCCACTGCCATCAGGGTGCTGTTGGTCGTTGGGCCGGGGATGAACCGGCAGCGCGTCACGTCTCTCCATAGCAGCGCCTCCCTTCGGGATGTTTCAGTCCGCGAATAAGCTGCGGAAGTCGCCCGGCGGCAGGGCATCCCGCGCCATGCTGGTGAACGTTCCCTGCTCCAGGATTTCTTGCGCGGCGCGGCGGATGGCTCCGAGGGCGACGCTCGTGAATCCGCCGCCAAAGCTGACACGGGCGACGCCGACGCTGGCCAGTTCCGGGATTGTGGGGGTACGCGGGCTGGCCAGAATGTTGATCGGGCCGTTGATGCCACGCGCCAGAGCGGCGATGGTGTCCGCGTCGCTGGCGCCGATGGGGAAGACGCAGTCCGCTCCCGCCGCCAGATAGGCGTTGCCACGCTGCGTCGCTTCGGTCAGCCGGCTCGCTGCGTCGCCCACATCGTGGAGATATACGTCGGTGCGCGCGTTGATGACCAGCGGAACACCCCACCCGCTGGCCGCCGCGCGAATCGCCGCGATCAACTCCACCTGCGCCGTCTCGCTCACCAACGCGGGCGCGCCGTGTTCGAGCGAGTCCTCGATGTTGACACCGACGGCCCCCGCCTCTACGACCTGCCGGATCGTGTCGAGCTTCGCGTCCAGGTCGTCGCCATAGCCCGCCTCGATATCCGCCGTGACGGGGAAATCCACCGCCGCCGCGATGCGCCGGATCGTCTCGATCATCAGCGCGCGCGGCATCCGCTCACCGTCGGGATAGCCGTTGGCGGCGGCGACGCCGGAACTGGTGGTGGCGATGGCGCGAAAGCCGAGTTGCGCGAAGGTGCGGGCGCTGGCGGCGTCCCAGGCGTTTGGCAGCAGAAGTATCGGCGGCTGCCGATGCCACTGCCGCAGTTGTTCGGCAAGCGCCTGCCGCGTCTCTTGCGTCTGCCGTGATTGTGGCGATGGATTGCTCATCAGTGGCTCCTCCCTATCATGACGTCGCCGCTGCTCCCTCATTCTGTCATTCAGTCTTGCGTGGCTGGTAGGTTCCCGGCACCGTGCGGAAGCTGATGGCGAAGCGGTTCCAGCCATTGATGGCGACGATGGCGAGTGTCAGGTTGGCCAGATCCTCTTCGCTGAACTGCTCACGCGCCTGTTCGTATACGTCGTCGGGGACGTGCGTCTCGGAAACCAGCGTCACCGCCTCCGTCCATGCCAGGGCGGCGCGTTCGCGGTCGGTATAGAATGGCGTCTCACGCCAGGCGCTCAGCGCGTAGAGGCGCTGCTCCGACTCACCACGGGCGCGGGCGTCCTTGGTGTGCATATCCAGACAGAAGGCGCAGCCGTTGATCTGCGAGGCGCGCGTCTTGACCAGATCGAGCAGTGGCGCTTCCAGCCCACTCTCACGGACTTGTCGCTCCAACTGGCTCATCGCCTGCGAGACACCGGGCGCGACCTTCAGATATTCCATACGCGAGTGCATACGATCAGGCTCCT